>CALRQQ020000322.1:0-4652 GCA_943370345.1 Chitinophaga pinensis | reverse complement strand
AAAGGAACTGTGATTCACTTTACAGGAATCTCCCATCCTGCTGAGGGCATAATTACCGGGTTTGCTGATGGTGAACATTGCTTCTTCGTTGCAGATCAATGTGGCTAAACCGCCGGCTGCAATTTTCAGCGTAGCCGTATTGCTCATGGTCCTGCCCACTTTGGCCTTGGTTTCCACAGTATTTTCCACTATGGATACATTGCCCTTAAAACTATAGATCAGAAAATTGTTTTGTGCAAAGCAGTAAGCGTTCACGCACAAAAGAAGTAGAAGGAGGCTTGTTTTTTTCATATTGTTATGGTTGAATGGTAAGGGTTGATCAATGTCCGTGATGACCAAATACGGTCCGGTATTTAAATTTCCGATGCATCCAGCTGGCCCAGGCTTCGTAAAAATAGATCACATCCACGGCCATTACGATCACGATCAGGGTCAGTTTCATATCCAGCTTGATCCGGTAGGTTTCATAGAACCAAAGGTCAATGTACAGAAACAGGATCGCGGAAAGCAGCTGGGCGATCTTGGCTACGAGGTGAAACCAGATATGGTGGTCCAAGTAATATTTGATGAAGATCGCCATATGGATCCAGCCGATCACAATGGCGAGTAACCAGTTGAACCAGGCCGGCATTTTCCGGATGTAATTATTCTCGATGGCCATTGACAGGATGTTGGCATGTACGGCCACACCGAACATGTCGGGATTCGTTTTACCATAGAATTTGTCATTCATCGGGGTGAACTTCTTGTCTTCAATATCATTTGGATCCTTGCTGCTGTATCCCAGCAAAACGATCTTTCCTTTCAGATAACCGGGTTCCATGCTGCCATCCAACAGGGTCGAGGCGTCTATCTGGTGATACCATTCCTCCCGTCGGGTATAATTGATTGTCTCGACTTTCTTATCTCTCTTCACGAGCCGCTGGTAGGCCACCGTATCATATTTCTCGAGGATCGCTGCTGCAAAACTTTTATAGGGCAGCCTCTTCGGGTCTTGTTCATTTTCAAAAAAGGGGGACCATAGACGGATCGTGGCTATATCCTCCACCAGCATATTCGCATACCCTTCGCCGGTGCCATTACCGCTGAAGAAGTTTTCTTTATAGGGATCCTTTTCGTCGTTCCAGTCCAGCCGGCTGGCCAGTACCAGGTTGGGGTGACGGGAAACTACAGCGGTTAACAGGGAGTCCTGGTAGGGGTCGCGAGGCCCGGCAAACTCCACATCCAGTCCCATGACTTTTGGCTGTTGTTCCGCGGTTTTCTCAATGATCCAGGCCAGCTGTTCCCGGTCGGCCGTTCCTATATTGACAATAGTGATCTGATTATTTAAACTGTCCTTTTTATATTCCAGATTGGCATGGGCCATATCATGGAAATCGAAATCCTTTAAAGCCAGTTTGATCGGATTCAGAAAATAGAAATTGATTGGAATGGATCCAAGGACAATGATAAATATGAATACCCAAACAGTGGAGAATAACGTATCCCGCTCGTACAGGTACTTGGTGATATGATTCTTTATCCTCCTGGCATGATGCCCGATATGCTTATGCAGCGGTTTCTTCATGAATGGTGCAGTTCCTGTTTTTGGTGCTGATATGATTCAAATACCCTTTCCCGGGTTGCATGTCCCGGTACGTGGTTTTCACAGGTAGTTTTTTAAGTGGGATACCCGGCGATGGGTATTTATTACAAGTAAGCGTTGGTTCTTCGCTAAATCCGTAATTTGGAAGTTCGAATTTATGCGAAATTTCCTTTCCACCCTGATTCTGTGCGGGGTTCTTTTACTGCTTTCCGGTAAAGGGATGGCCCAATCGCCTCCCACTCCCCGGGATACCACTGTGGCGGGCCCGCAGACCTTTGCCATGATCATGGGGATTTCTAAGTACAAGTATGTGCGGCCATTGAGTTATGCCGATAAGGATGCTGAAATGTTCCGGGATTACCTTCGTTCACCGGCCGGCGGCCGGCTCAGGGATGACAACATCTTCATGGTGCTGAACGAACAGGCCATCAGCGCCGTTTTCTGGGGCAAGGGGTTTCAGTGGCTCAAGGCCAAAAAACTGCAGAAAGGTGACCGGTTGTTTATCTACCTCGCCGGACATGGCGATGCGATCGATGAAGACCAGTTTTTCTACCTCACATACGATTGCAATCCGGCCGGTGATAAAAACAATTATCTGGCCGGGGGCACGATACAGTTGTTTAATCTCAAAAAGAAAATTGCTGCGGAAACGGCCAAGGGAGTGGAAGTATTCTTTATCATGGATGCCTGCCGGTCCAATGAACTGCCGGGAGGAAGTGAGGGGCAGAATTTCCTGAATACCGCGATCTCAGAAAAAAGGGCCGGGGAGATCATCATGCTGGCCACAGGTGCAGGACAGGAATCACTGGAAGATATTTCCATTGGCAATGGTCATGGGTTATTCACGTATTACCTGGTGGATGGGTTGAGCGGACTGGCCGATACTGATGGGGGATCGGGGGATAATAAAGTGACCCTGGCCGAGATCCAGAAATATGTCGACAAAAATGTGCCCGGAATCGCCCAGCAACGGTTCAAGCGGAAACAGGATCCCTATTTCTGCTGTACGGAGAACAGTGACAAAGTGGTCAGTACAGTAGATACTGAATATTTAAAAAAATGGCTGGAAACAAGGCGCAAAGGACCAGGGAATGCCTTTCACGGCATGATCCGTGATAAACGATATCATACGATGGCAGATACCGTGCTGATGGAGACCTACCAGCAATTTTATAAAGCTATCCGGGAAAACCGGCTGACCGGTAATGGATCGGCCGAATTCTTTTACCAGCAACTGGAACAGCGGTTTCCGGATAATAAATATACGTCGGATGCACGGATGACCCTGGCCGTTAGTTTTATAAATTTCGCGCAGGCCAAGATCAATCTCTATCTCGATTGCCGGGATGCAGCTTCCATACAGCGGATGCGGGCGCAATCAGGGGAGGAGGATAAAGGTGATGAAACGACAGCCGGCATTGACCGGATGGAACGGGTGGCCCAACAGGAAGACTTTGTCGTTGGAACGATGCTGGAAAAAGCAATTGCTGTTCTCCGGGAAGAAGATCCGGATTTTGCGGAAACCCTGCAGGGGCAGATGTATTTCTTTAAAGCCCGCGGTTATTTTGGAAAAGCAAAAAAAGCAGTGGATATCAAAAAAGCGTTTGAATATGCTTACACTGCCTATGCGAGGGATCAGAAGGCCGCCTATATCCTGAATACGTTGTCGGGACTGCATCTTGAGAATTACCGGTATGACAG
This sequence comes from Chitinophaga pinensis, assembly GCA_943370345.1. Classification (GTDB taxonomy): domain Bacteria; phylum Bacteroidota; class Bacteroidia; order Chitinophagales; family Chitinophagaceae; genus JJ008. The sequence continues at coordinate 1,366 of CALRQQ020000322.1, read as the reverse complement.
TGCTATAATCTATGCCCGTAAAGCCATACAGGAGGCGCCGGGCTGGCGTTATCCGTATGTTACGCTGGCTTTTTCTTTCCGGACACAGAACAAACCCGATTCGGCCATTAAGTATTACCGCCGTTCCATTGAGGTGGATCCGCGTAATGCCGATGCGCTGGTGGACCTTGGTCATTATTATTTTTCATTGTCCAGGAATGATTCCGCCCTTGCCCTTTATCAGCGGGCATTATCGATCGAGCCCGGGAATGTATATGCACTGAATAATATCGGTTGGATCAGTTATAATAACCGGCAGTACAGTCAAGCGATCGGGTATTTCAACCGGAGTATTGTGGCGGACCCGAAATTTATTAATGCCTATAGCGGGCTGGGAAAAAGTTATTTTGCCAGGCAGCAATACGACTCGGCGCGGATCTGGTATGAAAAGGCATTTGCGCATTACCAGGATAAATCCTTTGTGAATCTCTATATCGGAAATTTTTATCGGGACCTGAAAGCATGGGATTCCGCTAAAGTGTATTACCGGCAGGCAGCAATGATCGATCCGCACTATGAAGAAGCGTATAATCAGCTGGGACAATCCAGCTTTGCACTGAAGCAATATGATTCGGCCCGATATTATTACCGCCAGGCCCTCGTTGCCAACCCTTATTCCGCTTATGCCCTGGTCAATACCGGGTTGGTGTATAAGGAACTCAGGCAGCCCGATTCCACCTACCATTATTTTCAGCAGGCGATCTTTTTAGAACCCCGCAACCCATCCCTCTTAAATAATCTGGGGGTGATCTATGCGGAGGAAAAAAATTATGATTCGGCCCGGTCTTATTTCCGGAGGGCTTTACAAGTACGGCCGGATTATAAATCCGCGTCCAATAATTTAATAAAGATCTTCCGGGAGCAGCAGCTGACCGATTCGATCACCGGATACCTGCGTAGTAGTACAATGTATGAAAAGGAGAGTCCGTCCTTCCTGCATGATCTGGGCCACGTGTTCTATGAGCAAAAACGCTATGATTCGGCCCGTTGGTATTTGCGCAAAGCCCTGCTGATGGAACCGTACAATTCTTCGGTGCTGACTAGTCTGTCGCTCTGCTTTCAGGCTGTTAAACGAATTGACTCAGCCAGTCTCTACCTCTATAAAGCCATTGGATCGGACCCGGAGAATCCTGTTTTGTACCAGCGAATGGCAGATCTGTACCGTCAGATGAAGCAAAGCGATTCCGCCCTGCATTACCTGCGTCGTTATCTGGGTTTCCGGAATGAGATCGGAGCCGGTCCCCTGAATTGGAATATCGGCAATTTCATGGCCGATCTGCAGATCACTGATTCTGCGCTCTATTATTACCGGCGGTCCATGCAGGCC
>CALRQQ020000321.1:0-4652 GCA_943370345.1 Chitinophaga pinensis | reverse complement strand
GTACGTCTGTAGCAGAATATGCGGCTTCCAGTTCAATGGTTCCTGTGTTAAACCCATCTCCATCCCCGTTTACCACAGCGGTACCGCTCAATTCGGGAGCAAATGTATTGGGCCATGGTGAACCTAACCCAATTCCGCCGGCCTTATACCGGACTGCAAATAATATCTCCTTATTCATTTCATTACTGACAGAAAACACATCTGCATACGGAGTCAACCCGGCAGTCAGTAAGCCATACCCGCTATTGGTAATAATATCGTTTAACAATGTAATGGCTTCTGACTTCCTGTTTAATGTCAGGTAAACTTTCGCCAATAAAGCTTTTGCCGTCCACGCATTTACTTTCCCTAAATTTCCACCTGCATTGGAAGAAGCAAAGGTTGTATAGTTCTGTGAAATGCCGTTACTGACTGCATATCCCAGGTCTGCAATAATTAATTTGTAAATATCATCAACAGAAACCCGGTTCATATCAATCGCCTGTGCCCCATCTATTGGCTCATGCACCAGGAATACCCCTCCGTACAACCTGACCAGATTAAAATAATGATAAGCCCTTAAGAAGGTAGCCTGGGCTGAAAGTTCCTTGAACTCTCCGGTAGTGATTTCAACAGCTGTAGTACCTGTATTTAAAACCCCGGCAGCTTCATCATAATTTATTTCCAGGCTGTTCAGGATAGTATTTATATTACGGATATTGGAGTATACACTGGACCAGTAAGTATAAACAGCCGCCAGCGAAGTACTTGGAACAAACAGGTCGAGATCACTTTTCTCTCTGTTTGGCACCGATGTACTTGCAGCATTCCCCTGGATACTGTTATCGCTTCTCAACTCTGTTAACTGCCATTCTTCAATTAATGTGGACCGTAAACCGGCATAGCACCCATTTAATGCCACCTGTACTTCAGCTGCATTTTTGTAAAAATTCTTTACCGCCACATTATTGAGCGGATAGCGATCTATGTTTTTTTCGCAGGAAGCAAGGCTAAAGACAGCTGCAAAAAGAAGAATTATTAAATTTTTCATTTTAACTGATTTATAAAACTGAGTTATTTAAAAATTAATGTCTATACCGAATAAAAAGGTTCTGGGTATCGGGAAAGTACCCCGCTGATAGCCATCAATTAAAACAGATCCATAGGGTCCGTTTTGAAATCTGCCTTCAGGATTGAGACTTCTGTAATTTTTGGCCATGTGGAAATAAACATTCTGTGCAGACAAATAAAACCGTAACCCGTTTAAACCCAATTTCGAAATAGATCCCGGATTCATTGTGTAACTGAAATTTATTTCTCTCAGTGACCAGTAGCTGGCATCTTCCACTACATAGTCAGTTAACATCCAGTTAAACCCGGTTCCTCTTGATACCGGTGTTTTGCCATCTCCGGGAAAACCGGCACTCACCCACCTGCTTTTGTTATATACCCTCATATACCTGCCTGATTCATTATAATTAGGATCACCATTTATTAATTTTCCGCCATGGCTGCCCTGCAGGAAAAAGGAGAATTCAAACCGCTTGAACGTCAAATTATTGGTCAAGCCCCATATAAAATCAGGATACGGATTTCCTAGCACTGTTCTGTCATTATTATCCAGTTTGTTGTCTCCATTCACATCAACCACTTTCAATCCACCTGGTGTAAATATGGCAGGCAATGTGGAGGTCAGCCCCTTGGCCCTCGCCTCATCAATCTGTGTCTGAGAAAGCCAAACACCATCGGTCCTGAATCCTAAGAATTCCACCAGGGGTCTCCCCACCTGATTTCTGTAAACCTCCGCACGTTCACCCTGATTCAGCAAAAAGGCTTCCGTACCCAGTTCCAGAATTTGGTTCACGTTACGGGAAAGGTTGGCAGAAGTTGACCATTTGAAATTTTTAGATTGTATGTTCTTTGAGCTTATATCAAGTTCAAATCCGGTATTTTTTAAACTTCCCAGGTTGTTCCAATACTGCGGAACACCGGTAAATGCCATTACAGACTGCTGCAACAGCAACTTCTCGGTTTTAGAGTCATAGACATCAAGGGTTATGCCGATCTTGTTCTTAAATAAGGAGATATCCATTCCAATATTGGACTGGAATGTCCGTTCCCACGTAATATCGGGATTTGCAATAATTGATGAGGATGTGATTAAACCGGGATTGCTCGTACCAGTGGCCGTACCAAACGGATAATTTAAGCCATACAATAAATCTACCCAGGCATCTGCCACAATTCTGTTGTTCCCGGTAGCTCCATAACTTCCCCTGAACTTCAGGTTACTTAACCATTTAATATTACCAAGAAACTTCTCTTTACTGGCAACCCATCCAACAGATACTGAGGGAAAAGTACCCCACTTGTTACCGGGCCCGAAATAGGAGCTTCCGTCCCTTCTTAAACTGGAGGAAAACAAATATTTGTTTTTAAAGGCATAAGTAACACGCCCTAAAAAAGAATTCAGACCAATCACGGCTCTGGTACCTGTTGTTCTCGACTTATCCAATTGTGCCGCACTGGCCAACGTACGGATATCATCACTTGGAAAATCAAGGCCGGTAGTTTGTTCCCGGTTAATATCTGTCCTTTCTGATGTTACGCCGAATAAAAGACTGATGTCATTAACCCCATATGATTTTACATAGTTTAGGGTATTCTCGGATAACAGATAAATATTAGAGTTGTTTGTAAATACGCCTACATTCAGATCACCATCACGATTCGCGCTTCTTTCAGAAAAGTTGAGCCCCTTTGTGTAGTTTAAATAACCACTTGCCAGTGATTTAAAATTAAGTCCTGGCAGGATATTAATATTCAACTCGGCTGATGACTGTAACCGGTATTCATGAGAATTAATATCGGTCCTGTCAACTTCTGATTTCGGATTTTGCTGTGCAGAGCCACCCGGATTGGCGGAACCTGTCCAGGTTGTTCCATCAGGCATGGTTCCTGTATAGGTCAGGTTGCTGAAATGCCTTTGATGGGAATAGTCCCCTGCTTTTATGGCAGCATTTAAAGGATTTGTTCGTGCTAAAGCCGCAGTTGCTTCATTGTGATACACTGGCAACCAGCCTGGCATTCTCCAGAAGTTGGTAAAATTCTGAGAAGGAGATTCCCGGGTAGCATAGGAAGGATTCAGGTTGAACGTCATTTTAACCCGCTTACTCAAATCCACATCCATCTTGGCCCGTACATTGAATTTCTTGTAATTGCTCTTATACATCATGCCTTCATCTCCCTGGTATCCGCCTGAAAAATAATATTTGGCCCCTTTAGTACCACCGGAAACACCTAATTGCAGATTTTGAAACAACCCCGGTCTTAATGATTCATCCTGCCAGTCCGTTGATTCTCCACGCAACTCCGTTTCAATAAGGTAGGCTGCCCGGTCAGCAGTGGAGACAGTATTTGTAGCCTGATTTACGGTAGGATCGGATTGTTTATTGAGCATTTCCTCAAATAGCATAACCACATATTCCCTTGTGGTCATGATATCATAACGCTTGTATGCATTTTTCTGGCCAATAGTGTATTTAAAATTATACCTTGGTTTGTCGGCCACCCCTTTCTTTGTGGTAACGAGTATAACACCACTGGAACCCCGGGAACCATAAATAGCAGCTGAAGCAGCATCCTTCAATACTTCAACAGATTCCACATCGGCAGGATTAATAAAAGAGAGACCATCAGGGGTGATTTGTCCGTCTACTACAACCAATGGAGTAGCACCTGCATTGATTGAGCTGATACCCCGTATGCTTATCTTAGGATCAGCCCCTGCTTCAGATGAAATGTTCTGCACAGTTACACCAGCGATCTTACCCTGTAATGCCTGGTCTAACCTCGAAACAGGTGCTTCATCGATCCGTTCATTCTTGTACTTTGATACAGCTCCGGACACATTTGACCGCTTTTGTGTACCATAACCAATTACGACCACTTCACTTTGGGTGGTGGCTTCACTGGCCAACAAAACATTAATCTGTGTTTTACCTTCAATGGCAATTGTCTGAGCGGTGTACCCCACATATGAAAATGTGAGATTTTTTATTCCCGGCCCGATTAAGATCGTGAAAGTGCCATCTGACTTTGTAACAGTGCCCCCTTTTTCCTTTCCGGAAACAATGGATACGCCGCTAAGCGCTTCACCAGTGACCTGGTCTGTTACTTTACCTGTGATTTCTTTCTTCTGCGCGTATACAGAAGCCGTCAATACGAAGGAAAAAAGCAGGAACAAGCATCGTAATAATTTCATAACAGCAGTTTTAATTTTAAATCGTTAAAGAGTTTAAACAGATAGGATCACCCTATAAAATCTTCCCGCATTGGGCTAAAAACATCGATCAGCACCCCCGCTTCCAGGCATACTGCTCCATGTATTATATTAGGTGGGATATAAAATGCATCCCCGGATTTCAGAATTTTCTTTACCCCATCTATCTGCACTTCAAATGTTCCACTTTCCACATGGGTGATTTGTGAATGGTGATGATTATGTAACACGCCAACTCCACCTGTATCAAACTTCACTTTAACCATCATCAAATTGTCATCATATGCCATTATTTTCCGCATTACACCCTTATCCACCTGCTCCCAGACAATATCAGTATCCATGACAAATATCTTTGTAAGATCCTTAGTATTCATAACCTGTTTTTATT
>CALRQQ020000320.1:0-4661 GCA_943370345.1 Chitinophaga pinensis | reverse complement strand
AGCACCTCTCCATCCTGTATTCACGGCCCAGCCCCAGGCGCCCAATATCTGGGAACGATCGGTATTCATCGCATTTGTGTTATTGTCGAGTGAATCACCCCGGAAGCGGGCCTGTATACCTAAACGGTTCATGCGGATATAATCGGCGGCACTGAGGTAATCAGAAGGATTGCGCCGGATATAGTTGGTGGTCTGACTGAAAGAGTACGTAACGCGTGTCTTTCCTTTTTGTCCTTTTTTAGTGGTTACGAGTACTACGCCATTGGCCGCACGCGCACCATAGATAGCAGTGGTGGCGGCGTCTTTTAACAGGTCGATACTGGCCACATCATTGATGTCGATACCATACAGGGAAGGCACGATCACTCCATCTACGAGAAAGAGTGGTGTACCACCACCACCGAATTCCGTTCCCCCGCGGAAGGATACCGTGGGACTGGTACCCGGCTGGCCGGTACGTTGTTGTACCCGAATTCCAGGTGCATTGCCCTGGAGTACGGTGGCTACGTTGGAGCTCGGACTGTGTTCGAATGTTTTCGGATTCACCGTTGCCACGGCTCCGGTTACTTCTTTTCTTTTCTGGGTACCATAACCGGTTACGACCACGGCATCCAGTTCACTCACTTTGGTGTCAAGTGAGAGGTTGATGGCGGTTTCATTGCCTACCCTCACTTCCCGGGTGCTGAAGCCCGTCATAGAGAACACGAGTACATCGCCGGTCGCCGCTTCAATACTGAAGTCGCCGGAGGCATTGGTTTGTGTGCCGGTGGATTTTCCTTTAATGGTCACAGAAACCCCGGATAAGGGTTTCGATTCATCGTTCAGGATCTTACCGGTAATTCGTTTGGTTTGAGCAAAAGCGATCGTTGCTACTAGTGTAAACACTGCAAGGAGACTAAGCCTTAAGCGTTTTAATTTCATGACAAGCAGTTTTATTTATGTATTATGTATGACATAACAAAAATAGAGGTTTTAAACTCAGTTTTCCAAAAACTTGGCTCGATATTTTTTATATTATTGATAATCAAGTATTTATAATATGTTTTTAAAAAATTACGGTTTTTCAGTAATTTAGCTACGAATTATTAAGTAATACATATTAATGATGGGTCCGGTATTTAATGAACCTTTTACATCCATAGAGAATACCAGTCTTGTAGATAAGGTGGAGAATAACCTGGTACAGTTGCTGCAGCAGCAGAAACTGAAGATCGGTGATTCGATACCTACGGAACTTGAATTGGCGCAGAAACTGGGTGTGAGCCGGACGGTGATCCGGGAAGCGCTCTTACGGTTGCGGATGATGGGATTGATTGAGTCGAAAAAAAAGAAGGGGTCGGTGATCACCAGTCCGGATTTGTTCAGCAATATGAGCAAGAGTATGAATCCGCATATTCTGGCACCTGAAACATTGAAGGAAGTATTTGAAATTCGTCTCGTACTGGAAATAGGGATGGCCGATCTGTTGTTCCACCGTATTACCAAAGAGGACCTGAGGTCACTACATGAGATCGTGGATGATGAACCCCCGGCCACCCAGCATCACCTGTTCAATATTGAGCATGAGATCGCCTTTCACGGCAAGCTTTACGAAATAACCGGCAATGAAACCCTGAAGAAGTTCCAGAAAATGCTCCTGCCCGTTTTTGATTATGTACACAACAGCGGTCTGCTGAAAAAGCAGCCCCTCCTGAAAACCTTCGTTTCTCATAAAGAATTAGTCACCATCCTTGAGAATGGCACACCGGAAGAATTCAGGAATGGTATGCGGGAACATCTGGAGAATCATTTCGCCAGGTTGTTCAGTTGAACCCTCCCGGGTTGGTGAGATGCGTTATTTAATTGTCAGCGTCTGTTCTGCCTGTTTCAGTCCATCAGCTGTAACTTTTATTTTTACATTGCCTGCTGTTTGACCGGCCCGGACTATCGCCATAGCAAAGCCATTATGCAACCGCTTTTTATTACCGTCAAAAAGATCATTGCTCAGGTGGTTGCCATTATCCACCGCGATTAACCGGCCTTCTCCGCTCAGCTGAAAGCTTACCTCCCCGTCTGCAGTCGGAACAATGCGTCCTTTGCTGTCCACCGCATATACTTTTACATACTGAAGATCCATGCCGTCTGCTTTCCAGTCCGCGTTTTCTGTTACTATTTTTAATGCCACAGCCTGTCCGGTTGTTTCTAACTGATGTTGTGCCACAACTTTTCCGCCTGTCCGTGCAATGGCTGTAATAGTGCCGGCTGTAAATGGTATATTTTTCCAGTAGAGGGTATTGCGTTTTTTAATATCGGTACTGTTTTGCTGTTTCCCGATGGATTTTCCATTGATCAACAATTCCACTTCTTCGGCGTTGGTATAGGTATAGAGGTTATATTTTCCTCCTTCCTGCCGGTTCCAATGAGACGATATCACTTTTTGTCCAACAAGCTGATCATTCCACATTTTTGTATCACCCTCATTATCCACCACGCCAATATGAACAACCGGCTCTGTACTGAAAATGCTTTTGGTTAACCAGGCTTGAGGGAAAGCCTCCATGGCATGATTGAAGAAAGAATAATTCCAGCCTTTTTTCGGCCATTTATCCGATTCACCCCAGTATTCGACGGCTCCCCAATACGCAAGACCTACCATTTTTTCCCTGTCCATGCCAAAGTAAGGGGCGGCCAGTTCATTCGTTACCGCCTCACTCTGATAAATGATCATATCGGGATTATGTTTTAAATATTCCTGATAATCTTCCCAGGTATAGTTAAAGCTGGCAACTTCGGTTACTGTTGCCAGTTCGGGTGGCACAATGTTTTCTTTGATCCGGAAATCCGGATTGGCCCTGATAATTCCGCCTGCCCGTGCCGGATACATCGCAACCGTGGTTTTACGGGTCGGATCGTATCGTTTGGCTACCACATCCATGATGCGATACGTGGTTACGCCGCCATCTCCGGTTGCAAAATTCCAGCGTTCTTCCTGGAACTGTAATTCATTGCCGAAGCTCCACATAATCACCGAAGGATGATTGCGGTCACGTTTGATCCATTCCTTTTCATTGTTAAACCAGATATCATTCCAGGGGGCGCTGCCCGCCCAGGCCTGGATACTTCCCCATTTATCGTACAGTTCATCCACGACCAGTATGCCTTTTTCGTCGGCAAGGTCGAGGAATGATTCAGAATAGGGATTATGTGAAGTGCGGATATGATTAAAGCCAAAAGCTTTCAGCTGATCCATCATCCTGGCAATGGATGTTTTATAGGCAGCTGCTCCTACCGCACCCAGGTCATGGTGATTCGCAATACCTTTTAAGAATACTTTTTTGCCATTTAGTTTAAATCCGGATTCTTTGGTGAATTCAACAGTGCGTATGCCGAATTTTTTGCTAAGTTTATCCACTACTTTTCCGTTCAGGATCAACACTACTTCGGCCGTATACAGATAGGGCGTTTCACAACTCCAGCGTTTCGGATCAGGTACGGTAAACGTTGGTAAAGGAACTTCTGCCGTGGCCAGGTAATATTTCTGGGGTGCCAGCGCTTTTGTTTCTCCTAATTGTTTTCCGTTGGGATCAACAATTTTTGCAATGATCTCCAGCTGATATTGTTTGTTTTTCACGCCGGCCACTTCCACCTGGACACTGACCACAGCGTTGCGTTCAGAAATCGATGGAGTGGTGATATAGATCCCATGCCGTGCAATGGAAATCGTATCGGTTACAATGAGGTGTACATCTCTGTAGAGCCCGCCACCCGTATACCAGCGGGAGCCGCCATCGGTGGCAGCACGCACGGCCACCACATTGTCTGCATCATATTTGATAACAGGCGCTATATCCGTTTCAAAACCGAGGTAGCCGTAATCCGTACCTCCGATTTTTTTCCCATTCACCCACACTTCACCATGCAACATGATGCCTTCAAAATCGAGCAATATTCTTTTCCCTTTCCAGGCCAGGTCTGCTTTGAATGTTTTTCTGTACCATCCCGCACCCAACGCTTTAAATCCACGGCCCCGGCTGGCTGTACTGTCCCAGGGTTGTTCGATCTGAAAATCGTGTGGCAGATCCAGTTGGCGCCAGTCTGCATCATTAAAAGAAGGATTTTTTGCATCGGGTATATCACCGGCTTTGAATTTCCAGCCAAAGTTGAAAAGTTGGTTTACCCTGACATCATTATTGTTTTGTGCCAGTAATGTAGCTGCGAAACAAATGGCGATAAGTGTTGATAAAACTTTCATGCTGTTAATCATATACTGTAAGGGTGCTTTAAAATTGTTTGCATCTTTGCTTTGTATAAAATCTTTCATCTTAGTAGTAAATAACCTGTTCAGTCCATGTTGGGCCCTTTATATAAAACCTTCCGTTTTTATAATAAACAGGTTCAATCCCCATTTGTGGTGTAAGTTCCCAGGGTTCAAAAGTCTGACTGTACGGATAGGGTCTTTTTTCAAACATTAAATAATGACAGGAATTCCATAGTTGCCCATCCGGCCCAATAAATAATGCATTATGTCCTGTTTCCCCGTAAGGATCTTCAGTATCCTGATATTTTAAATTGGCATACCCATCTTTTATTGCCAATTCTTGCCGGTGTATTCTTTTTCTTGCGCCAAAAATTGGTTCTGTAGAAACTAATTGCCATGGTCCCAGGGGCGTGTTTGATTTTAA
>CALRQQ020000319.1:0-4674 GCA_943370345.1 Chitinophaga pinensis | reverse complement strand
AAAATAAAAGTGTGCCCTTACACGCTGATATCTTCATGCCTTTCACCCGAAAGCTGAATAATAATTAATTGATATGGCAGGTCTTCTGGCTCAGGATTCGCCGTTCCTTCCCATTCCGTCAACAACGGAATAGTGGATTTGCAACAGCTAAGAAATGATGGAATAAACAGTGTGCCTTTCCTGTTCACTATTTACCATTCACCATTTTCTTTCCTTTACAGCTACGGGGATAGCACCGGACTTACACCGGATTTCCCTTTTAATCCCGGAGATTATTCCGGGAACCAAATCAGTGCAAAAATAGGAGGCCCGGGATAAAACGCGGGAAGAGTTATTAACAAAATGGATTAATCTTTCATTTATTATTCCGCCAGCGTCATGAGGCGGATCGATATAATGATGCAGTTCCGGTATTCAAATGCACCAGGTTTCCGTGAACTACCGGTTGGTAACATACGCCGAAGTTTAATGCATCAGTTTGAAAAGTTTAATCTGTTTCTGTCATTTATTTCCCATATTTATTTGCAGCATTTCTTTAACAATTCAATGATAATTGAAAACCTGTTATTGCGTTTAACAGGTATCATCTGCCGTATTATTTAAAGGTTTCCGACTGTTCGGAATACAAGCTGTGTCGCTTCTGCCCGGGATTTTTCACCTGTAAAACATATTGTCCGATGAAGCGTATCACCCCTCAGGCTTTCCTGTTTATTGTTACGGTCACAATAAGCAGTCTCCTTTCTGCACAGCATTTTCCGAAATATGAATTCGGGATCAACCTTGGATTTACCGTATACCAGGGTGACCTGACCCCGCAACAACTGGGTTCTTTCCGTACACAAAAATTCGCCCTTGGATTGCAGGCGGCGAAACTGCTCAGTCCCTCCCTTTCCGTACGGGCCGCATTCCTCCGTGGAAGATTGAAAGGAGATGATGCCCTTTATGCCATACCTGAATACCGCCGGCAACGGAATTTTAATTTCAGTACCCCGCTGACTGAACTTACCGGGCAACTGGTCTGGAATCCGTTGGCAAAAAATTATGTATCGAAAGGGTTGTCGCCCTATTTCTTTGCCGGGGCAGGGCTCGCATTTTTGCGTATTAAACGGGACTGGAGCGGTCTGAACAGCAGTTATTTTAATTCAGAAACAAGTACCCTTTTCAGCGGATTGGCTGCTGATACCACGCATTCGGTGCCGCGACTGATCCCCGTCATTCCCATCGGTATGGGCATCAAATATTTCTTCACGACCAAACTGGGGATGAATGCAGAAGCGGCCTACCGGTTGGGCTATACCGATTATCTCGATGGCTTCAGTGAAGCTGCCAATCCTGACAAAAAAGACCATTACCTCAATTATTCGGTCGGCCTCATTTACCGTACCGGGAAAAAGGATATGCTGAAATGCCCGAAGATCCGGTATTGACGGTCCGGTGCCTGAATACCGGAAAAAAAAGGCCCGTTTTACCGGTACTCATTAAACGCGGAACGAAAATTTCACTCCAATACCTGCGACATAGTTTGAATAATACCGATTGAATTTGTCGGGCAGTCAGATGAAACTCCGGGTCCTGTTTCAACAGGACCCTCTTTTAAAGAAGATCAGCTTCGTTATAAAGTCCGGTTTCCGGTTACTCCAACGGATGATTTGTTAATCGCAGATCCGGGTTCCTCATTTTATCCATTCCAGTACGATACCGGCATAATAATTCCGCCGGGGTGCTGCATTGTAAAACCGGCCGGCGGCAGCATTGATATCATTGCCGAGACTGTAGGTTTCATCGAGCAGGTTATCGGCGCCCGCATATACATTCAGTTTGTATTTTTTCCCCCAGGTTTTTTTCCAGCCCACCCGTGCACCCAACAACTGGTAGGCGGCGGCTGAAGCCGTATTGGCATCATTCAGGAAAATACGGGAAGCATTGTACCAGGTACTGTTGAAGTAGAGGTTTTTCTTCGTCTGCAGGTCAAATAGTACGGAAAGGGTATGGGCGGGAACAGAAGGAAGGGTCTTTCCGGAAAAGTCATCGGTACCTTTGATGAATGTCCCATACCGGTAATGACTATACGTATATCCGGCCTGTACAATGAAGTAGTCGATCAACCCGTTTTTAAAGGAGCCGGTATAGTCCGCCTGAAGCTCCAGTCCCCGCTGACGCAGGTCTCCTGCGTTGACAAAATAGTCGGCCCCGGACAGGTCCCGGCGTTGTACCAGGGCCTCATTGAGCCTGAAATAATAGAACGTTACTTCAGTCTGCAACCGGCGGTGAAAAAAATCATGGTTGGCCGTGAGCTCATAGTTCCAGCCGTATTCAGCTTCGAGTTCGGTACTGATCACCCCGGTGGAGGGCAGCAGTTCGGAAACAGTGGGTGGTGAAAATCCACGTGCAACCGTTGCTTTCAGACTGAACGCTTCCGTGATGAATTTTTTCAACGCGATACGCGGTGCCGGTTCATTCCGGTAATTCCTTTTTTGGCGGATCACCGGGTAACGGCTCAGCCGGGTGATGGAAGCAGCAGCTTTATTGACACTGAGGCCCGCGGTCAGGAACCATTGTTGTTCCCACTGCAGATCCCCTTGTATAAAAACACTGAATGCCGTATAATCTATATCATCATTGGTCTGCAGGGTATCCGGTGTTCCGTTCCGGTTCTTGGCTACCTGCGTATTAAAACGTCCCTGCTGAAACTCTGTACCGGCTACCCATTGAATACTGTTTTTGCGGTCACCCGCCAGCGAATCCCTTTTATATATAAATACGGTACGTCCTCCATATCCGGGCTCGTTCCTTCGTTCATAGTTCCGGATGGCAGAATTGCGGATCTGTGCAAAAGCCCCGTAAAGGGTGGTGCTGTTTTTAAAGCGGGGACTGAAATGCCAGGTATTCGTGAAACCGGCCGTCAGTGTTTTCTGAAAGATGGCCGCTTTGGCATTGATGGCACCGGGAAAACCGCCCCCCGCGGGTCTGGCTGCTTTGGGATTGCTGGTATATTCAGCCAGCGTAAGTGCGCCTGGTGTCTGGTAGTAGAGATCGGTATACAAAAGTGCGGCACTGAGTTCCTGTTTTCCGGAATGGACCAGTTGACCCTGCCAGCTGATATTGTCCCTGCGCATGGCGGATTGACTGCGGTAGCCATCACTTTGATTATGGGCATAGGTCAGCAGATTCCGGTTTTGTTTTTCACCATACCGCACGGAGGCAAATACGGCACCGGTGTTGTAGGAACCATTCACATATTCCAGGCTGATCCCCGGCTTCCAGTTATGGAAACTGTTCATCAGCACCAGGCCGCCGGTGCCTGCTCCATATAAACTCCCGGCGGGTCCTTTATAAATTTCAATGGTGGAAAAATTATTGTACGCAAACTGGTTGAAGTATGTATTGCCACCCGGATCTGTTACCGGAATTTCATTCCAGTACACTTTCACATTGCGTACCCCAAAAGGGGAGCGGAGCGAACTGCCACGTATATTGAGCCGGTAGCTGCCCGGGCTTCTTTCCTCCATCCGAACACCGGGTACCGTATTCAGCCCGTTGACAAGGGAAAGTTTATTGTTACGATCGGCATTTTTCAGTTCAATGAGTTTAACAGTGGCCGTACTGAAACGTGCTTTCCGGTTTTGTTCAAAGGCCCTCACGACCACTTCATCCAGTGAGGTGGTACTGTCATTAACGGCTTCCTGCGTGTTACCCGCAATAGAAAGAAGTATCCATAAAGAAAGGAAGGAAAATCTATACATCTACAGGTCGGTTCAGACGGATAAAGTTAGTATGTTTTATTTGTATCTTTCCGTTTATGACTGCAAAGAACAAACTCAATTTAACAGACATCAGCCTGATCGTGGTGAGCCTTGTCATTGGCATGGGTATTTTCAGGAACCCGGCTTCCGTAGCGGCCACTTCAGGTACCAGCACCATCTTTTTTCTGTTGTGGGTGGCTGGCGGAGTAGTGGCGCTTTGCGGGGCACTGACCTATGCGGAGATCGGCCAGCGATTGCCGGCCATGGGAGGCTATTATAAAGTATTTGCAGAATGTTATCATCCCTCAGTTGGTTTTTCGGTCAATTCCATTATTCTTATCAGCAATGCGGCCTCACTGGCGGTAGTGGCGCTCATCGGGGCCGATTATGTGAGTGATCTGTTATATGGACGACCCAGCGGGGTGTTGTTTAATGCAGTGGTGGCCATTACAGCCGTGGCGGCTTTTTTTGTCGTCAATCTTTTTGGATTAAAGACCAGCAGCCGCACACAGAACGTGCTGATCATTATAAAAGTGGGGTTGATGGTATTACTGATCTCCGCGCTGTTCAAAGGCGTGGTGGTTGAGCCGCATGGCTATGAAGAAGGCTCTCCATTATTTACCCTGAATGACAAATCGGCCTTTTCCCTCTTCGTTATTTCCCTGATCCCGGTCTGTTTTGCCTATGGCGGTTACCAGCAAACCATCAATTTTGGCGGGGAAGTCAAAGAAACCCGCATTATTCCAAAGGGGATCATTATCGGGATCATCATTGTGATCTTATTGTACCTGCTGATCAATGTGGCCTATGTGGAGGTGATCGGATATGAAAAAATGAAGAATGCGTCGGCCATCGGGGCTCTTCTGTGTGAAGCATGGTTTGGAAAAGCCGGGGGCAAAGTATTCGATGCATTGATGTTCTTATCGGTACT
>CALRQQ020000318.1:0-4676 GCA_943370345.1 Chitinophaga pinensis | reverse complement strand
GAAAAACTGTACTAAATAAGTAATTGTCGGGTTAGAAACCGTCCTGAGGCATCCTGAGAAGAACGATTTCCGATAATTAATTGGAACGGGCCAAAAAAGCCCTTGAACTGGCTGTAAAAAAGAAGCAGGTAAATTCCTTTACCTGCTCTTTGCTTATCTGACGTAAAACATGAGAAAACGCGTTATTTTTCATATAACCGGACGAAATGCCGTACTCCCCGCATACCCGTTAATTTTTTACATAAAAAACCATCAATTACAGATTTTTCTTATGCGAGTGACTGTTTCGCCCATACCTCGCTGTCAGAAGGCTTTCCCTTCGCCCTCAGGGCATATAAAAAACCTCTTTCAGGGGCACCGAAACCGGGGAGTTATCCGGATTACTCTCCATAATATCTTTCATATAGGCCCACCATTTTTTCATAATGGCCTGTGCGGGTAATACATCCATATTCGCCGGATCCTCCACTTTCAATACGCCAAACAGAAAGCCGGTCTCTTCTTCCAGGAAAATAGAGTAATCGCTGATACCGTTGTCTTTTAATAATTGAGCAAGTTCGGGCCAGATCTCGTCATGTCTTTTTTTATACTCGGCTTCCTGCCCTTTGAAGAGTTTCATTTTAAAGGCCAATCGTTGCATATCGTGCTGTTTTATCAGTTAAAGTATCCGAACCCTTCCTGTCAACTGTCACGTACTGTCTGTGATCTTTTACCCGCTCCAATGTACTTAATTTCCCATTTTTCAATCAATTTTACGGGACCACCGAATTAAATCCCTAACGATTGTATATGAAAAGATTCCTCCTGTTTGCCGGCTTTCTTTCGCTGATGTTCACCTCCTTCAGCCAGTCCTTACCTAAAAAGAAAAAGGTGCTGAAGACCCTGCAGCTGACCAATCAGTATTTCATGAATAAATGGCCCGATGCCGGTAAATCCATTTTTACCAATATTGAACGGCCGAGTAATATCTGGACAAGGGCCGTGTACTACGAAGGGCTGATGGCCCTCTACGGGATCGATAAAAAGAAAACCTATTATGACTATATGCTCCAGTGGGGCGAGAAACATAAATGGGGACTGCGCGGCGGTATCAAGACCCGCAATGCGGACAATCAGTGCTGCGGGCAGACCTATATTGACATGTACCTGCTCGATGGTAAACAACACCCGGAACGCGTAAAGGATATCAGGGCCTGTATTGATACAATGTTGTCCACGCTGAAAGTGGATGACTGGAACTGGATCGATGCCTTACAAATGGGCATGCCGGTATTTGTTAAACTGGGGAATCTGTATAATGATACCCGCTATTTTGACCGGATGTATGAGATGTATGCCTTTGCTAAATACAAACATGGAGGCAAGGGATTATACAATGGGGCCGAGAAACTCTGGTGGCGTGACAAGGATTTTGTGCCTCCATATAAAGAGCCCAATGGGGAAGACTGTTACTGGAGCCGTGGCAATGGCTGGGTGGTAGCAGCGCTGGTAAAAACGCTGGAGGCCTTACCTAAGACCGATCCGCATTACAACGAGTACCTGCAGGATTATAAGGATATGTGTGCGGCCCTCCTGCCCCTGCAACGTACCGATGGCTACTGGAATGTAAGCCTTAATGATCCCAATCATTTTGGCGGCAAAGAAGTATCCGGTACATCCCTTTTCATCTATGGTTTTGCCTGGGGTATCAATAACGGGTTACTTGATAAAAAAACGTATAAACCCGCCATTGCCAAAGCCTGGAAAGCCATGAGCAAGGAAGCGGTACACCCCGATGGTAAACTGGGATATGTACAAGGCACCGGTAAGGAACCCAAGGATGGTCAGCCGGTCGGTTATGATAAGACCCCCGACTTTGAAGACTACGGACTGGGTTGTTTCCTCATGGCCGGCACTGAGATCTGTAAAATGAAATAACCATGAAAAAAGGGCTGCTCCTGCTGGCCGTACTCATCGGCTGTTCACCCCTCCTGGCACAACGCAGCACCTGGAATTTCAACAGCGGTTGGAAGGTAAAGACCGGCGATGATACCGCTTATCGTCAACCTGCTTATACGGATGTCCACTGGAAATCAGTCACACTCCCCTATGCCTGGAATGAAGACGAGGCTTTCCGCAAAGACATCGCCGAACTCTCCACCGGTATCGCCTGGTACCGGAAACATTTTCGTTTACCTGCTGAACACAAAGGGAAAAAGATCTTCCTCGAATTTGAAGGCATCCGCCAGGCCGGTGAGTTTTACCTGAACGGGAAACGGATCGGTCTGCATGAAAACGGGGTCATGGCTTTCGGATTTGATATAACGGACTTTGTAAAATCCGGCGCAGAAGAAAATGTACTGGCTGTCCGCATCGATAATGACTGGGACTATAAAGAGAAAGCGACGAATACAAAATTTCAATGGGAGGACCGGAACTTCAATGCGAATTATGGCGGCATTACTAAAAATGTATATCTGCATGTAACGAATAAAGTCTATCAGACCCTTCCCTTGTTCAGTACGCTGAAAACAACAGGTGTCTATGTTTTTGCCACAGACTTCAATATCAAAGAACGGTCAGCCACCATCATGGCCAGATCAGAGATCCGGAATGATACAAAACAGCCGGTCACGGTTGAACTAACTGTAAAGATCTATGACCGGGAAGGCCGGTTGGTATCCACCATACCGGGCAGCCGGATGACCCTTGCAGCAGGCACTACGGATCACCTGGGAGCGATGGGTGTGGTGGAAGGACTGAATTTCTGGAGCTGGGGCTATGGTTATTTATACGATGTAAAAACGATCCTGACGGTGAATGGCAAAGTGGTGGATATGGTGACGACGCGGACCGGTTTTCGTAAGACTGAATTTAAGGAGGGGATGATCCGGCTGAATGACCGGGTAATACAGATACATGGTTATGCGCAACGCACTTCGAACGAATGGCCTGCGGTGGGCATGAGTGTTCCGGCCTGGCTCAGTGATTACAGCAATAAACGAATTATAGAAAGCAATGGCAATCTTGTTCGGTGGATGCATATCACGCCCTGGAAACAGGATGTGGAAAGTTGTGACCGCGTGGGACTCTTACAAGCCATGCCCGCCGGGGATGCGGAGAAAGATGTGGAGGGCGTACGTTGGGAACAACGGAAATCGGTGATGAGGGATGCCATCATTTATAACCGGAATAACCCGAGTATCATCTTCTATGAATGTGGCAATGAGAATATATCGGAGAATCATATGCGTGAAATGAAAGCGATCCGGGATAGCTTTGATCTGTATGGCGGACGGGCGATCGGGAGTCGTGAGATGCTCGACAGCAAGGAAAGCGAATACGGTGGCGAGATGCTGTATATCAATAAAAGCTCCACCCAACCGGTATGGGCCATGGAGTATTCAAGGGATGAAGGATTGCGGAAATACTGGGATGACTACTCACCGCCCTATCATAAAGACGGCGATGGACCGCTGTATAAAAATGCTCCGGCCAAAGAATACAACCGCAACCAGGAATCGCATGCGATCGAAAATGTGGTCCGCTGGTATGAATACTGGAAAGAACGCCCCGGCACCGGCAAAAGAGTCAGTTCAGGTGGCGTGAATATTATTTTCTCCGAAACCAATACCCATCACCGTGGGGCAGAGAACTACCGCCGCAGCGGGGAAGTGGATGCGTTACGGATCCCGAAAGAAAATTTCTATGCGCACCAGGTGATGTGGAATGGCTGGGTGGATGTTGAAAAAGAAGGGATACATATTATCGGGCATTGGAATTATACAGACAGCACTAAGAAAAATATCTATGTCATTTCAACGGCCGATAAAGTTGAACTGTTTGTCAATAACCGTTCCCTGGGTTTTGGAAAACAGCGTAACCGTTTTCTGTTCACATTTCCTGATATACAATGGCAGCCCGGTGAGATACGTGCGGTTGGTTATTCAGCTGCGGGACTGCCCGTCAGTGAACAGGTGAAAAAAACAAGTGGTCCTGCGTATGCACTTAGATTGAAATCGTTTTCCCATCCGAAAGGTGTACAGGCCAACGGTCATGATCTGATATTAGCCGAAGTGGAAGTAGTAGACAAGGACGGCAACCGCTGTCCGCTGGCCATGGATACCATTCATTTTGATCTTACCGGGGCTGCTGAATGGAGAGGCGGCATGGCCCAGGGTCCGGATAATTTTATTTTAGCCAAAGCCCTGCCTGTTGAGTGTGGGGTGAACCGGGTTTTGATCCATTCTGCTACAAAGGCAGGCCTGATTAAATTAACAGCTACGGCCAGTGGGTTAAAGAGCAGCAGTCTGCAATGGCAATCGGTACCTGTTGTAGTAAAGAACGGACTGAGTGCTCAATTGCCGGCCGATGGTTTAAAGGGCGATCTGCAGAGAGGTCCTACCCCGCCCACCCCATCTTATAAAATCAGCAGGACGGCTGTAACGATCATCAAAGCCATAGCCGGGAGTTTGTCCGACAGTGCTTTTGCCAGTTATGATGATAACGAACTGACCGACTGGTACAATGATGGTAAATTTTCCACTGCCTGGATTGAATATGAACTGGAAAGAACGGCTACTATACGTGAAGTGAATCTGAAATTGAATAATTTCAGGTCAAAATCCTATCCCATACGCATACTGGTGGACGGACTGGAAGTGTACCGGGGTAATACGGAGAAAAGCCTGGGTTAT
>CALRQQ020000317.1:0-4677 GCA_943370345.1 Chitinophaga pinensis | reverse complement strand
GACCTGCTGTCCCGAACCTTTTCCTGCCCCGTTTGTATCTATATCCTATGAATGCGTTTACCATCAAAGACCTCGAAAACCTGTCTGGCATTAAGGCCCACACGATCCGTATCTGGGAACAGCGCTATCATTTCCTGAAGCCCCAGCGTACCGGAACCAACATCAGGTATTATAGCAACGACGAGTTGAAAACTGTGTTGAATATTGCCCTGTTGAATAAATATGGGTATAAGATCTCTCATATTGATAAGATGCCTCCGGATGAGATCCGTACCCGTATCCTTTCACTCGGCGATGCCCAGGCCATACAGGAGCGGATCGTCAACGAACTGGTACAGGAGATGGTGGACATGGAGATCGAGCGGTTTGAAAAAATCCTGACCGGATATATCTCCTCAAAAGGGATTGAGCGTACCGTGACCCAGATCATTTTTCCTTTTCTGGAGAAGATCGGGATCTTATGGGTGACCGGCCATATCAACCCGGCACAGGAACACCTGGTGACCAATATCATCCGTCAGAAACTGATCGTGGGGATCGAAACCTGTGTTTCCCACCTGGTCAAAGAGCGTACGGTATTGCTTTTCTTACCGGAGGGAGAACACCATGAGCTGGGTTTGTTATTCATGTATTATATGCTGAAGAACCGGGGCATCAAGACCATCTACCTCGGCGCCAATGTGCCGGTAAAAGATGTGTCATATGTTGTGAGCCTGAAAAAACCAGACCTGGTCTTTACCCACCTGACGGCCACATCATCCAGTTTTCATCTTGATAAATTCCTTAACCAGGTCAATACCCATTTTGGTACTGTTTCAACGGTGGTTTCAGGTCAGCTGACCCAGCATTATTCAAAACCCATTCCTTCCGGAATAACCTTCAAAAAATCGCTTTCTGAGGTGATGGATTACCTTTCCTCGATCTGAGAACCCGCTAACTGGTTGATTTGTAGTGTTTAATTTTTTAACAAAATAATTAAACAAAAATATTCTTAAAATCAATCCAGACTGTTTAATTTTACCGTACATTAATTAAACACGATTATATGTCCGGATTAGAATTTAACCAGTTGCTCCTTCAGAACGCAGACTTTCTGAAGCCCTTTGCCGTGAATCTCACCCGTGATACAGAAGCCGCCAATGATCTCTACCAGGAGACCTTGTACAAGGCGCTGGCTAACCGTGATAAGTATAATGTTGGTACCAATATCAAGGCCTGGCTGTTTACCATCATGCGGAATATTTTTATTAATAATTACCGCCGGAAAGCTAAACAAAAGACCATTTTTGACAATACCCCCAACGAGTTCCTGATCAATCAGAAGCAGGCAACGGTATCGAACGAAGCGGAGAGCGATATGCGGATCAAAGAGATCAATGCCGCGATACAGGGCTTACCAGAGATCTTCAGAACCCCCTTTTTGTTGTACTTTGACGGCTATAAATACAATGAGATCGCCGAAGTACTGCACGAGCCATTGGGTACCATCAAAAGCCGTATCCACTTTGCCCGTAAATTATTAAAGGAACAGATCAGTCGTTACTAAAACACCTCACTTGTCGGGAAAATCAGTCATTATCATCGGTAGCGGATTTGCCGGGCTTTCCGCAGCATCCTTCATGGCCAAAGCAGGCTGGGAAGTTACTGTACTTGAAAAAAACAGTACCCCCGGCGGACGGGCCTGCCAGTTAAAAGAACAAGGGTTTACCTTCGATATGGGACCGAGTTTTTACTGGATGCCCGATGTCTTCGAACGCTACTTTAATCAGTTTGGCAAAAAGGTATCGGATTATTATAAACTTACCCGTCTTGATCCTTCTTACCGGGTTTACTGGGATGATGGATACACGGATCTTCCGGCCGATTATAATGCCCTGCGCAATGTGTTTGAAGCGCTGGAGCCCGGTAGTGGCGCCATGCTCGATAAATACCTGAAGGAAGCGGCGTATAAGTATGAAGTCGGGGTCAATAAACTGGTGTATAAACCCAGTCAGTCACTGACCGAGTTCATGGACTGGCAGACCATCAGTGGTGTATTCCGGCTCGAAGTATTTACTTCCATCAAAAAGCATATCTATAAATATTTCAAGCATTCCAAACTCCGGCAGCTGATGGAGTTTCCGGTCCTCTTTCTCGGGGCCCTGCCGCAGGATACACCGGCGCTGTACAGTCTCATGAATTATGCGGATATCAAAGGCGGAACCTGGTATCCTGAAGGTGGTATGTATGCGATCGTGGATGGAATGTACCGGCTGGCCCTTGAACTGGGTGTGAAGTTTAAGTTTGATGAACCGGTCACAAAGATCGGGGTCACCGGGTCCCGGGCAGATACAGTGATCACGTCCGCTGGAACATATACTGCGGATGCCGTGATCAGCGGGGCTGATTATGAATTCACCGAATCAAAACTGTTGTCGCCGGAGTACCGCTCCTACACAAAACAATACTGGGATAAAAAAGTAATGGCCCCTTCCTGCCTCATGTATTATGTAGGCCTGAATAAAAAACTGAAAAACCCGGTACATCATGCCCTCTTTTTTGATGTACCCTTCGACAAGCATGGCGTGGAAATATATAAGGATCCGAAGTGGCCAACAGATCCCTTGTTCTATGTAAGTGTTTCTTCTGCTACCGATCCTTCGGTGGCCCCGCAGGGTCAGGAAAATATTGTTTTCCTGGTGCCGGTGGCTTCCGGACTGGAAAATGATTCGGAAGAATTAAGGGAAAAATATTTTCAACTGATCGCCCGCCGGATGGAGAAACACCTGGGTGAGTCCATCCTGGATGCGGTGGTATATAAGAAAACATTTTCCGTTAGCGATTTTGTAAAGGACTATAATTCCTTCCGGGGCAATGCGTACGGATTGGCCAATACTTTGATGCAGACGGCTATTTTCCGTCCATCCTGTCAGAGTAAAAAACTAAGTAATTTTTACTATACCGGTCAGTTGACTGTACCAGGTCCCGGTGTACCTCCCTCACTTATCAGCGGGGAAGTAGTAGCTAAACAAGTGATCAGAACAATCAAATAATTACCTATATTGAAGTATGGTACATCTTTTTCATACAACCAGTGAAAGCTGCAGCCGGATCGTAACGGAGAATTACAGCACTTCGTTCTCCTCTGCTATTCGTATGCTTCACCGTGATCTGCGTACACCGATTTTCAATATTTACGGGTTTGTCCGGTTCGCTGATGAGATCGTGGATACCTTCCATGATTATGATAAAGATGTGCTGCTGGCCCAGTTCAAAATGGAAACCTATCAGGCCATCGAACGGGGTATCAGTCTTAATCCTGTACTCAACAGTTTTCAGCGTACAGTCAATGAATTCAATATCAACCTTAAACTCGTAGAGGCTTTTTTCCGGAGCATGGAGATGGACTTAGATAAAAAGTGCTATGATTCGGCCGGCTATAAGGAATATATATACGGTTCCGCAGAAGTGGTGGGTTTGATGTGTCTCTATGTCTTTTGTGAAGGCAAACAGGAATTGTATGATAAACTGGAAGCCCCGGCCCGTGCATTGGGTGCGGCTTTTCAGAAAGTGAATTTCCTCCGCGATATCAAGGCCGATTTCAACGGGATGTCAAGGGTCTATTTCCCGGGTTGTGATTTTTCCAATTTTACGGAAAAAGACAAACTGGAAATTGAAGCGGATATTCATCAGGATTTCCACGAAGCTTACCAGGGGATCATCAAACTTCCGCTGAAGGCCCGGTTCGGTGTCTATGTGGCCTACAAGTACTACCTCTCTCTTTTCAAAAAAATAAAACGTATGGAACCGGCCCGTGTACTCGACAGCCGGATCCGTATCCCGAATTACCTGAAAGCGATGATCGTATTCAGGGCAGGCGTTAAAAACCAGCTTCGACTGATCTGATATGGACCTTACCCAAGTGATTCTCGTGGATGAACAGGACAATGCCACCGGAGCCTGTGAAAAGCTGGAAGCCCACCGCAAGGGATTACTCCACCGTGCATTCAGTGTTTTCCTTTTCAACCGCAAAGGTGAAATGCTCTTACAGCAGCGGGCCCTGCACAAATACCATAGCGGTGGCCTGTGGACCAATGCCTGTTGCAGTCATCCTGCCCTTGGCGAATCCACCGATGATGCAGTACACCGCCGGTTGCAGGATGAACTGGGGTTTGATACCCCCGCAATCAGGTTGTTTGATTTTGTATACAAAGCAGAATTCGACAACGGACTGACCGAATACGAATTCGATCATGTATATGGCGGTGAATATAACGGGGAGATCCGTTGTAATCCCGATGAAGTAATGGACTATTGTTATAAACCGATGGACGCTATCGCGGAATCCATGCAAACAAGACCGGCCTTGTATACCGCCTGGTTCCGGCTTGCTTTTCCTAAAATTGAAAACTGGTGGAAGCAGCAGTATGGTGCAGCCGCCCTAAACAAATAATAGCTGATGATCATGGATATTCTTTTTTACCTGCTCGTACTCCTTGGCACTTTTATCATCATGGAAGGCATCACCTGGTGCACCCATAAATATGTGATGCATGGGTTTCTCTGGGTATTACATAAGGACCACCATCAGGTCCGTCCCGGCGTGTTTGAAAAGAACGACCTCTTCGCGTTTATTTTTGCCGTGCCGAGTTTTCTGCTCATTTATTTTGGCACCTACGAAAGTATGTGGTGGCTGCA
>CALRQQ020000316.1:0-4679 GCA_943370345.1 Chitinophaga pinensis | reverse complement strand
TGGCCGGTAATAATGATCTCTGGCAACAAATCAAAGCAGGCAAAACAGAGGAGGAAATACGAAGTAGCTGGAAGCCTGAACTTGATCGGTTCAACCTGATCCGGAAAAAGTATTTACTCTATCCGGATTTTGATTAGATGAAGCGGTGGAAATCATACTGGATATTCCTGTTGCCCGGATTGACCATTTCCGTAACGGCTTTATGCCAGCCCGGCAGATTCGTCTTTACCAATTATACAATGGCCAACGGGTTACCGGATAATAATATCCAGTCGGTCATCCAGGACAGCCGTGGCTATATATGGCTGGGAACCCGGGAAGGATTGAGCCGGTTTGACGGAAATACATTCCGGAATTTTTTTGCTGAAAAAGACAAACCGAATTCCCCACCCGGGAATTCCGTGAGTTACATTTATGAATACCAGCAGAACCAGCTGTTATTCCTTGCAGACGGGGAACTCAATACACTGAATACGCTGACCCGGCAATTCGCTTCTCCGGGCTTCTCCTCGGGTTACGTTTATTATAAAATAACAGCTGACGGAAAAGGAGAATATGGTCTGTCACGACCCGACACCGCTTTTATCATTAATAATAAACTGGAACTTACCGATACGCTGGTGCCTCCCATACGGCAAAAAGACCTTGTAGTGGATGTGTATTGGTTAAATGATCAGTACCTGCTGACCGGTACACAACGAGAGTATTTTCTGTATGACCGGAAGCGTAGGGAATACAGGTTATTGCTGGACGGCATGCAGTCCGGTGCCCGGCAGCCAAACTTTGTATTTCAATATTTTGATCCGAAAGACCATACGTTCTACTTTTCTAATTTTTATGAAGGATTATTTAGCTACAATGAACAGGGACAACCCCTTTATAACTGGAAACAGGATAATGGCCGGTACGGTCTGACCAACAGCAATATTTCCTTCATGCGTAAAATGAATGACAGTATTTTCTGGCTGGGAACACTCGGTGGAGGGCTGCATATCCTGAACAGTAAAAACAGGCAGATCGAAAAATTCACTCATGATAAAGATGACCCCGGATCCATTGCCGGGAATAATGTAGTGGCCTGTTACCATAGCCGGGATAACAATGAATGGCTTGCCACAACCCAGGGCGCCAGCAAGCTGAACAATGCGGTAAATATCATTCAAAGCTGGAAAAAAGAATTTGCCCCTATGGTACGGGAAGAAAGCAATAGCCTGCTGAATATTACAAAAGGGGTGAACGGACTGTTCTATACCGGCATATACGGGATGAATACCGCTTTTTCCATTGATCCCGTTACACAGCAAGTACGCCGGTTGACATCACCGGAGATCCCCTACCTGTGGTGCTTGAATACCATCGATAACAGGATCGTGTTTGCAGGAAGCGGTACACGAATCTGTACCTATGATCCCGCTACAGGACGATATTCTGTTTCCGATTTCCTGAAACCCTATTTCCCTACGGCTGAGCTGGTGATACTGGCATTTAAATCCACCCGGGGCGACACCTGGTACAGCGGGAATAACGGCGGTGGTTTTGTACGGGTGGAAGCCGGCAATGGGAAAATACATCAGTATACCAGCAACGGCCCCCGTGGAAAATTCTCGATCAGCTATTATTCATCCTATGCAGAAACCCGCAACGGGGATATCTGGTTTGGGGTAAATAAAAGCAGCAAGCTGCTGCACTGGAACAGGGAGACCGATCAGTTCACTGAACAATCACTGACTAACCTCGAAGGTGCAAAAAACACTTTCTTTACCGGTATCTCGGACCTGCGTACCGATGCACAGGATCGTATCTGGATCGCATTTGATGGCAGCGGCCTGGCTTGTTTTGACTGGAAAAATAATAAAGTCCGGCACTATACGATCGAAAAAGGATTACCAAGCAATTACCTCTACTTCCTGCAATTCGATCACCGGAACCGGCTATGGATAGGCACCACAAAAGGGTTGAGCTGTTACCAGGAAGATAAAAATAAATTCATCAGCTTTACCCGCGAAGATGGGTTGCCCGATGACTTCTTTTATGAACGATGTACTTATTTCGACAGCAGTACCCTTAAACTCTGGATTGGATCGCGGAATACGGTCATGTGTTTCGATACCGATTCCTTACTGGCCATTTACCGGAAAGAGATACCCGTTTATATTGATGATATAACAGTGAATGGAAAACCCTTTTACCCGGATGTAAATAAATCCTGGAAATTCAGTCCGATGGAAAATAACATTCAGTTCCATTTTGGCGGGGTGGATATTAATAACGGCAAGGACCTGGAATACAATTATCAGTTAGCAGGGGCCGATCCTGACTGGATCGAAAACAATTCCGCCACCACAGCCAGCTACGCCAATCTGGCGCCGGGTCAGTACCATTTTATGGTAAGAACCCGGCACCGGGGAGAAACAGAATGGAGTACCCTTTCCTCACCGTTCTATTTTTCCATTGCCACTCCCTGGAACAAGACCTGGTGGTTCAAGGGAATCCTGCTGACCGGATTGGCCTTTATCACCATATGGATCATCCGGAATTTTTACCGGCGAAAACTGGAAAAAGAAAAGGCCATCCTTGAAAATGAACAGGCCATTGAACGGGAAAGGACCCGGATGGCAAGAGAGCTTCATGATGGACTGGGCAGTATGCTAAGCGGGATCAAACATTCTTTTAATGCATTGCAAAACCAACTGGACCTCGACCAGCACCAGCAATCCAGCTTCGATGCGAATATTTACAAACTGAATGAATCCATACGTGAACTACGCAATATCACGCATAGTATGGCATCGGACAGTATGCTCAAATACGGGTTGGAAAACTCGCTGAAAGACTATTGCAAGAACATGAGTCAGCCCGGGGGACTAAAGATCATTTTCACTTCGGTGGGCACAGCCGGATTACAATTGAAAGAGGATAAAGCCTTCCACCTGTTCCGGATCGTACAGGAATTGCTGCAAAATATCATCAAACATGCATCCGCAACAGAAGCCCTTGTCCAACTGAGTCTGACCGGAGAACAACTGCATATTACCGTAGAGGATAATGGCACAGGTTTTAACCCTTTCGGAACGGATGATCATACGGGTATAGGACTCAAAAACGTTGCCGCCAGGATCAGTTTACTGAAAGGCAAATCTGATTTCCAGTCCAGCCCTGAACGGGGCACTTCAGTGATGATTGAAGTACCCGTCAATGGCTGATATTATTTTATCATTTGCAATTTTACAGCGGCTCTTACCAGTGAAGCCACATTCTTGGCTTCAAACTTGGCCAGCAGATTTTTCCGGTGGGTATCGACGGTTGTTACACTGATAAATAATTTTTGGGCGATCTCATTATTGGTCATCCCTTCCGCGATCAGTTCAAGTACTTCTTTCTCACGGCGGGTAAGAATGATATTGGAAGATGTTTGATCGCGCAAGGCGTGACTGGCCTCTTCACTTAAATAGGTCTTGCCCCTGCATACCATGGTGATCGCTTCTACGAGTTCATCCTGCGTGGCGTTCTTCAATACATACCCCGATGCCCCGTTCTCCATCATTTTCTGGATAAAACTCTGCTGATTGAATGTGCTGAGGCCAATAATAAAAACAGAAGGGTATTTCCCCTTCACTTCCCTGCAGAGATCAATCCCGCTCATATCCGGCAGGTTAATGTCCATCAGGATCACATCAGGCTGCTCACGCTGCAGAAAGGCCAGACAGGACGCAGCTGTTTGAGCATGCCCCGACCACTCCATCCCTTTCTCATGCTGCAACAGGGAACGGATCCCTTCAATCACCATATAGTGATCATCGACAATAAATATTTTTGTAGCCATTATAAATTAAATTCAAGATTTACCGATGTCCCATTACCCGGTGATGACCGGATATCCAGTTTCCCATTCAGGTATTCCACGCGGCTTTGAATATTACTCCATCCGATTCCCCTTGCCCGGGTTAAAATTACAGGATCAAATCCTTTCCCATCATCTTCCACCGTTATATTAATACCACTATCGGTCCTGCTCAGCTGTACAATGGCAACAGCTGCCGCAGCGTGTTTCATTGTATTATTGAGCAACTCCTGCACGATCCGGTAAACGGCTATTGCGGTGGTCTGTGCGATATTTACTGTTTCCATTCCTAGTGATTGATATACCACCCGTAAAGCACCGGATTGATTGATATCCTCGCAAAAATCCCGTAGAGCCGTGTCCAATCCGAACTTGACCAATGCCTCCGGCATCATGTTATGGGCTACCCGGCGCATCTCCTTGATCGAACTGTCCAGCATATCCATACTCCGTTCAAATGCCTGCTGATTGTCGGGCGTCATGACCATATTTCCTTTCATGGTCTGAAATGAATATTTGATACCGGAAAGCATCCCCCCCAGCCCGTCATGCAGGTCCTTGGCCAGCCTCGTGCGCTCCTGTTCTTCCCCCTTCAGTACCGCTTCCGTAGCCATCAGCATTTTCTCCTGCTGGAGCTCATTGATCTTCCGGTTCTGTAATTCCTGTTTCTGGCGATAATTCCTGTAAAGGAGAATATAGAACAGAATAAGTACCACGGCCCCGGTAATCAGGATCAGGTTCAGAGTGCTTTTCTGCCGGATCGTCAGCTGCTGCACCTTCTTCTCCGATTCCAACCGGGCGATCGTTGCCTCTTTCTTTTCAGAACCGTAACGCTGCT
>CALRQQ020000315.1:0-4694 GCA_943370345.1 Chitinophaga pinensis | reverse complement strand
CCTGACCCCTATTGCCTGCGTTTTCCCGCTCATTTTTCCAACCAATATCCAACAGACCTACGATTTTTTTACAACTAAAAAACTCAGAATGAAAAACCAGTCCAGGCATTATCATTTTGCCTCACCCGAAAGAAAATCAGTGATCACCCTCGTGATCACCGCTGTGCTGCTGATCGCGGTATTACTGCTCGCGTCCTGCCGGAAAACAACGGATATCCCCTTTAATGCGGATGAGCCCGTAAGTACTGCAGACAAAACAACAGCCAGAGAAGCAGCCGCAATGGCTGTAAACACGTATTATCTCTCCCCTGCCGGAAATGACAACAACCCCGGTACGATCGACCAGCCCTGGTTCACCCTTCAGAAAGCCTGGTCCGTAGTGGCAGCAGGTGACCTGATCTATATGAGAGGCGGCACCTACACGTACACCGTACAACCTTACCTGACCGGCAAGAACGGTACATCCGCCAGTATGATCCAGTTGTGGGCCTACCCGGGCGAGTCACCGGTGATCACACGGGGTACTTCATTTAATAAGAACAATGGCTGGCACCGTGGAATGGTATTTCTCTCCGGAAACTATATCCATATTAAAGGGATCCGTTTTACCGGTATGTATACAGACGATAACCAGGTGGATGCGGGATTGCAAACCTATGATGTCAACAACTGTATTTTTGAACAACTGGAATGTGACAACAACGTGGAAGGCATGATCGTTGAAAATAACAGCAACAACAACCTGATCCTGAACAGTGATTTCCATGACAACTACAGTAATTACAATGGATCCAACGGAGGCAACTCCGACGGACTCGGGATCACTTATATGCTGGGACTGAATACCACCACCACGGTTCGTGGCTGCCGCGCCTGGAATAACGGCGATGACGGCTTTGATACTTTTGAGAACAGCGGTTATGTACTGATCGAATCCTGCTGGTCCTGGCACAATGGTTATTATAAAGGAACCAATACCCCTGCCGGTGACGGCGTGGGATTCAAACTGGGTTCCGATTTCCTGACCACTCCTTCCGGCGTGGGCATCGTAAAAAGAAGACTTCAGCGCTGTATTTCATTTGACAATGAAAATGCAGGTGCCCATATCAATGAAGCCGATTTCAGCACCGAGATCTATAACAATACATTTTTCCGGAACAAGATCACCGGTCTGAATTTCCATTATAACAACCGGGTACATACGTTCCGCAACAACGTCTCATTGGGCAATACCGATAAGGATGTAGAGATCAGCGGCAACAGTATTCGCAGTAATAATTCATGCGGAACGGCATACAATGACGGAGCATGGACCATCAATGCCACCACAGCTGACTTTGTCAGTATTGACACCACCGGTGTACGGGGTGCCCGCCAGTCCGATGGCAGTCTGCCTAACCTCAATTTCCTGAAACTGGCTGCCGGTTCTGATCTGATTGATGCAGGTATCAGTGTCGGACTTCCATTCAATGGCAACAACCCGGACCGCGGCGCCTATGAGTACGGCGGCGTAGTGGTAACATTCACCAACGTTCCTCCTGTGGTCAATGCAGGCGCGGATAAAAACATCACCCTGCCCGTAAACAATGTGTCACTCAGTGGTACAGCCACCGATGCGGACGGCAGCATTTCATCTTATGCATGGTCTATGACCAGTGGTCCTTCCACACCTGTACTGAGCGGCACGAACAGTACTACTTTATCTGTAAGCAACCTGATAGCCGGCACTTACCTGTTCAGACTGACTGCCACTGACAATAACGGAGCAGTTGCATGGGATGAAGTCGCAGTCATCGTTGCACCCGCCACTGCACCTGTCAATCAGGCACCAACGGCTAATGCAGGGACCGATAAAGCGATCACCCTGCCCGTAAACAGCATTTCCCTTACCGGCAGTGGCAGCGATCCCGATGGTACGATTGTCGCTTATGCCTGGACCTACCGCAGCGGCCCTTCTGTTCCTGCACTTACTGCCGCCAATACGGCAACTGTTACAGCCGGCAATCTGGTAGCGGGCACCTATGTAATGCGTCTGACCGTTACAGACAATGGCGGACTGACAGCCTTTGATGACGTGAATATTGTGGTAACATCGTCCACCGCCAACCTTCCGCCCGTGGCTAATGCAGGTCCTGATAAGACAATTACCCTGCCCACCAGCTCAGTAACCTTATATGGCAGCGGAACCGATCCGGATGGTACGATCGTCACTTATACCTGGACTTACCGCAGCGGCCCGGCAACACCTACTCTTTCAGGTGCTAAAACCGCTACTTTAAAAGCGAGTAACCTGAAAGCAGGCACCTATGTATTCCGCCTGACTGTAAAAGATAATCTGGGAAAAACCGCCTGGGATGAAGTAAGTGTGATCGTGAAACCTGCCAGCACAACCGGTACAAAACCGATCAATGTATCAAGCGCAATACTGGATGCCGGCTATTCTTACTATGTGGTACAGGATTTTGGTACCCTGCCGGATGATGGCCTGAACCCCACCCGCTCCACGCTCCGGATCTTTGAGAACGGCGTGGAATTAAATCCCGCACACTCCAGGCACTATGATATCCAAACGCTTGGTGGCGGACGATTCAGTCATTGGGGCGACGGATCTTTTGTAGTCGTTTACTTTTCCGCTTCAGACAATACCAACCCCAAAACAAACGGAAGAACCTATACCTACAGCATTCAATAATTACTGAACAGATTTATATAGAAAAGTCCGCCTGAAGGCGGACTTTTCTGTTATTGTACACCTGGCTTCCAAAGCTTCGGGGGTTCCCGGCTTTATGACTTCCCGACTTTTTCTTACCTTTCTCTATATCAAAAAACAGTAACATGCCAACCAATCCTTCCTCCAAACCATCCACTTTCTTATTATTCCCATGGGGCTTATTATCCATTGTACTGGTACTCGGACTCAACCTGGTGCTGGACAATGACTGGTTCAGCAAGAACTGGAGCTGGATCGCCCTCGTACTGATCATACCCGCAGCTATACTCGAAAATTTTAAAGTGGGATATTCCACTATGCGGATCATGTTCATGAAAGTCGTGTACTCCCTGATCTCCTTTCTGCTGGTGGGTATGGCTTTTGGCTCTGCCCTGAATGGATGGCATATAGCCCGGTTCCAAAAAATGGCGGAGGTGAAGACCATCACCCTTCCCTGGTACGTGGTACTGGCGTTGGCTGTGTTACTGCTGATCCAGGTAGCACAGTTGTTCAGTATGCTGAAAGCAGTGAAAAGGGAGTTTATGCAGTTAGACCCTGATCAATAGGCGGGAGACAGGAGTCCCTGCTAAGGAAGATAAAATATTGACTAACGGCTTATAATGGATGACCGGACGGCTGCCTTTAAAAACGGCCAGATGGGCAGAGAAGAAATGATCCCTAACTCTTCCCGCAAGCTGCTTTCATTATCCAGGAATTTCAGCACCTGTGTGGCATTGTTCTTTCTGAACAGGGTGGAGAATATGTTACGACCGGAAAGTGTTTTATGATAGAGTATATAAAGCAGGGTATTATCATAAAAGCGGAAACGCCAGGGGGTCTTTTTCAAATGAGTAAGGGACTCCCCCTTGATCAGCCGTTTGATGATCTCATCGGACTGCTTCTGAATAAACTGGAATGTATATCCACTGGAGGCCTTGGTTTGCCCGCCTGCTGTGCCGATATGAATGACCCCGTTCCGATGAACAGCGAACACTTCATCCGTCATGGGTATAATACCAAACTCTTCCTCCTTCACTGTATACTCCCGGATATTTAGAAAATCACGGATATAATTCCTCAATTCAAGATCATATTGTTCCGGAGCAAGTAATGCGGGCGTAAAGAGTGTATACTCCACCAGTGCCTTGTGTGCATTCAACGGAAGAACATAAGCAAATGTGGTACCCGCCTCCTGGTGCACCCTGAAGTCCATCAGGGAGGCTTTGCCCGGATCAAAAGCAGGTTCCGTGGTTTCGATCACCCAACCTTTGAAATGCTGCAGCACATTCAACCGGGAGGAACCCGGCCGATACACAGAATTGAAAACAATGGCGGCCGGCAACGTATAGCGCACATGATTCAATTCCAGCTTTGTGCCTGCATCATCCTGAAACACATCAACGATCTCTGCGAAAACAAGCTCTACCTGCGGATGCTGTCTGATCTCCTCAAAACAATACTGATAAAAATCCTTTCCCCGGATCATTTTATACGAGTAGGGTGCAATGTCGAGGGTGCTGCTGAATGTATCACTCATGAAATCCACCACCGGCCAGGTCCGGAATACGATGGGTTCAAAAAAACCGGTTCCTGCTTCCCAGAAGCACCAGGTACGGTCATTCCTTGTCTTGGGTTCGCGGTCGATAAGCAGGATCTGTTTATCGCTGAATTGTCCGCTGCGGATCATACGCAGGAGCAGACTGAGGGAGGCGCAGCCGGCCCCCAGGAAGATATAATCGTATGATGAGCGTTTGAACAGGACTGCAAATTAAGCTTCTTCTTTCTCCGGCGCGTATTCCACACGTTGGGCACCGGCCATCAGTTTTTTATCGCGTTGTACCTTTTCCCAGTATTTGCGGGCCACATAGAGAAAGCCAAAGCTTTCCCCTTTTTCCTTATTCAGGTGCTTATGGTGCATTTTATGTGCCCAGCGGATGGCCCGTACATAGGTATTGTTGCTGCGGCTGAACCATTTAAACCGTTG
>CALRQQ020000314.1:0-4723 GCA_943370345.1 Chitinophaga pinensis | reverse complement strand
TACTCCCGGTGTTGGAATAGGAATCCGCAATGCCCGCCTGCTGATCGCCCACCAGGCCAAGGGTGAGACAACCTTCTTTTGTGAAGGAAGCCGGGATGAATAATTTCTTCAACACGGCGGTAAGGCCACAACGCACCTGTGCTGGCGATACGCCTTTGGGTAAAGCCTGTTCAAGTGCCAGTTTTGTGAGCGGTTGAAAAAGACCGGCCCGGTAAGTGGAGGAACGGCCGAATACCGGGAAAGTACCTTCTGGTGAAATAAATCGTTCCTGGAAAGAGGCATAGCGCTGCATCCGTTTATAGGCCTGCTCATAACGGGTTTTTTCCATACGGCCTTTGGCTACATTCACCCGCAACACTTCCACCAGCATGGGATGAATCACGAATCCATTATAGTGATCGAAATGAAATTTCTCTCCGTCCTTATACCAACCATCGCCGACATACCATTTTTCGATGGTTTCTACGGCGGAATCAATCCTGGTTGCATCGACGGGTTCACCGATACTCAGCAGGAATGTTTCGATCATGGCGGCAAAGAGCACCCAGTTATTATTCGCCGGTTTGATCTGGCGGATGGTCCTGAATTCATGGATCACCCGTTGTTTGGTCTGGTCATCCAGTGGTGTCCATAATGCATCCGGTGCGGCCAGCAATGCCTGTGCGATGAAGGCTGCATCCACCAATGGTTGTCTGGATTGAGGGGTACCCCAGTACAGATAATCCGGACTGGAAGGATTTACTGCATGGGCCAGACTCTGCTGTATCTGTGTCTTTAAGTGTTTACGGATCCTGCCTTCTGCACTGTCATCATCCGGTAAGGCCACAAAAGGGGCAATACCCGCGATCAGCCGGCCGAAAGCTTCCATATATGCCACATCTGTTGGACGTCCGTCCCAGGCAGGACTTACTTCTATCTTCATGTTCTTGCGTAACTCGCCCCTGCTCATATTGTCCAGTACAGGCGCAGCGATCTTTTGTAACAGCTGCACCCAGTATGCACGGTCATTCTGAAACTTATCGTTTATCCCTGAATCCGCAGCTAATGCGCGATCTGCTTTGAAGAGTCCGGCCAGGCCAAGGAAGGAAGAAAGCTGAAGGAAGTTTCTGCGTTGCATGGGGTGATAAGTTGGTAAGTTGATAATTGGACAAGTTGATAAGGTAAGCATAAACCCGCAGTCCGTTATACCTGGAAAACACCGGTTCTCAGTTCCTGTATTTCCGGATTATGATCTGCTGCTTTAATACCCTCTGCGATCAGTTTTCTGGTTTCAACGGGATCAATGATCGCATCAACCCATAAACGGGCAGCTGCGTAATAGGGCGAGGTTTGTTGTTCGTAACGGCCCTTGATCTCGTTCAGGAGTTTACTTTCATCATCTGCACTTACTTCCTTTCCTTTTGATTTTTCAGCAGCCATCTGGATCTGTAATAATGTTTTGGCAGCTGAATCGCCACTCATTACGGCGATCTTAGCAGTGGGCCAGGCATAGATAAAACGGGGATCATAGGCCTTGCCGCACATGGCATAATTGCCGGCACCATAACTGTTGCCCATCACGATCGTGAATTTAGGTACTACAGAGTTGGCCACTGCATTTACCATTTTTGCCCCGTCTTTAATGATGCCGGAATGTTCGCTCCGGCTGCCGACCATAAAACCGGTCACATCCTGTAAAAAGACCAGGGGGATCTTTTTCTGATTACAGTTGAGTATGAACCGGGCAGCTTTATCGGCCGAATCGTTATAGATCACACCGCCCATCTGCATTTCTCCTTTGCGGCTTTTTACAATTTTACGTTGATTGGCCACAATGCCTACCGCCCAGCCTTCGATACGGGCATAGCCGCAAACAATTGTTTTACCATAATCTTCTTTGAACTGTTCAAAGGAGGTATCACCCTCCTTTGCTGAAGCTTCGGAAGATAGGTCCACGATCCGTTCTATAATATCCACCACATCATAGTTTTTTCCATCGGTGGGATAGAGGCCGTACAGTTCATTCGGATCTTTGGCCGGTGCCTTAGGCGCGATGCGGTCAAAGCCGGCTTTGGGTTTATCTCCAAGCATGCCCATCATCCGTTTGATGTGGTCCATGCATTCTTCTTCTGTTTTGAATTTATAATCCGCAATGCCGCTGATCTCTGTGTGTGTTTCTGCGCCGCCCAGTGTTTCGTTGTCGATCTCTTCACCTATCGCGGCTTTCACCAGATAGGGACCCGCCAGGTAGATCGATCCGTTGCCTTCCACCATCAGGGTTTCATCACTCATGATGGGGAGGTAGGCGCCACCGGCAACACAGGGACCCATAACAGCGGCGATCTGGGTGATACCCATTCCACTCATACGGGCATTGTTGCGGAAGATGCGGCCAAAATGTTCTTTATCCGGAAAGATCTCATCCTGCATGGGAAGGAATACCCCGGCACTGTCCACCAGGTAGATCACGGGCAGGTGATTCTCCATGGCGATCTCCTGCAAACGCAGGTTCTTTTTTCCGGTGATCGGGAACCAGGCCCCGGCTTTCACGGTCTGATCATTCGCCAGGATCACACATTGTCGGCCACTTACATATCCAATACCCGCTACTGTACCTCCGGCAGGGCAACCTCCCTGTGCGGCATACATGTCATATCCTGCAAAGGCACCGATCTCAATAAAAGGGCTTCCCTTGTCTGTCAGGTACGCGATCCGTTCACGCGGTGTCAGTTTCTTTTTTTCGTGTTGTTTGTCCGCGGCTTTTTTGCCCCCGCCTTCATGGATCTTTTCCAGTTTCTGACGGAGGTCGGAGAGGAGGAGCTTATTCTGGTCTTCGTTTCGGTTAAAGTCGAGGTTCATGGTTGGGATCGTTAGAGGACAAAGATAGTAAGTTAGGCGCTGCCGGATGCCGCTTGCCGGCAACCATAGTTCCTGACCTTACAGTACATTTAGCTGTATT
The DNA here is from genome assembly GCA_943370345.1 of Chitinophaga pinensis. GTDB lineage: Bacteria > Bacteroidota > Bacteroidia > Chitinophagales > Chitinophagaceae > JJ008. The sequence continues at coordinate 1,785 of CALRQQ020000314.1, read as the reverse complement.
TAACAGATGGAACTTAAAGTAGTTCAGTTCCTGACTGGGGTTGAAAATGCACCGCCATCCCGGGATATTAAAATGTGATTATACAGTACTGTCAGACAGGCCGGGATGATATATGAAAGACAAATCCCGGAAAATCTTTAGGAAAGAAGGACGGCTGCCCGATCGTCGGGTATATTGTTTCCTACTGATTTTTTCATTATTTTCCTACATTGGGACTGTTCTTTTTAATCAAGCCTTTTGTATAACGATGCGCTGCATTTCCTTTTTTGTGTACGCTTTGACCTGGGCTGAATGGCAAAGATCGTTCTGCCAATTGTGACTTGATCTCGTTCATAAATACGGGCAGCGCATCCGTAAGGATGTAAAGAAGGGAAAGCTGATAAAAGCTGAAAAGTCCGGTGAAGTGGATGCCTGACCGGGGGAGAACTTGAAATCCGGAAAGCAGCGGAACCATGTAACAGGAGGACAGGACCCCGGTGTTCCCTGAAACAGTTTTAATAAGATTTATTAATTTCAAAAGAGATCCATGACTGCAGAGTATCGCTGGAAAATTAAAATACTTTTTCTGACCTTTTTGTTCGTAACGGTGGCTGTTCATTCACAGCAAAACGTCTTACAAAAACGTTTCCCGTTGATCGACCGTTATATTGATAGCCTGATGAAGGACTGGAATATTCCGGGGCTGGCATTGGGGATCGTGTATAAGGACCAGTTGGTATACGCCCGTGGATACGGTTACCGTGATCTGGAGAATAAATTGCCGGTATTGCCCACCACTGTTTTTCCCATTGCGTCGAATACCAAATTATTTACAGCCACGGCGGCTACTTTGTTTGCAACGGAAGGCAAAGTTCAGCTAGACAATCCGGTGCGGAATTACCTGCCTTCACTTCGTTTCAACACGGATGAATTAAATGCAAACGTCACATTAAGGGATATGCTGTCCCACCGGACCGGTATATCCAGAAATGATGGGATATGGTTGTCTTATCCGCATTCCAGAAAGGAACTGATCACGAAAATAGCCCTGATGAAACCGCAACTCGGTTTCCGCGAAGGGTACCTGTATAATAACATGATGTTTACAGCATCCGGCTCAGTACTGGAGCAATTGAGTGGAATCACCTGGGAGGAGATCATCCGAACCCGATTTTTTCAGCCGTTGCAGATGAATGCTTCCTGTTTCACCCTGCAGGAAATGATGGCGTCCGGCAACTACGCGTATTCTTATTTTGAGCCGGACAGTACCCGGCGTTTGAAAAGGATCACCCATGTGGAGATCAGTGATGCGTTGGGACCCGCCGGTACGATCAAATCCACGGTAGAGGATATGAGTCACTGGATGATCGCCCAACTCAATGCAGGAAAATATAAGGGGCAACAGGTGATCGCGGAGGAGGCCATCCGGCAAACACTGGTTCCTAATGCGATCGCAGACCGCGAGGGGAAATGGCCGGAACTATCTAACTCGCTTTATGGACTGGGACGTACGATCCAGACCTATAAGGGGTATAAGATCACCATGCATACAGGTTCTATCGATGGATTCTATTCCAATCTTTTGTTTGTTCCTTCAGAACAGATCGCTGTATTCATGGTGCACAACAATGAGTCGGCCGGAAGTCTCCGATCCGTTATGACCCTCCCGGTGATGGACCTTCTGTTGAATCAGCCGGCTACTCCCTGGAGCCAGCGGTACATGGAGGCCAGGACCAGAAATCTGGCAATTGAGAAAAAAGGAAAGGATTCCATCAACGCCACACAGGTATTGCATACCGTACCTTC
>CALRQQ020000313.1:0-4754 GCA_943370345.1 Chitinophaga pinensis | reverse complement strand
GTTTACATGTATCGATTACGAATTGTCAATTGTCAATCGTGAGTAGTGAGTTGTCAGTAGGTAGTGTATCTTGCGAAGCAAATACTCCTCGCACGACTCACGACTCACGACTCACGACTCACGACTCACGACTCACGACTCACAATTTCCCTTTCCTCATCTCCTCCACCGCATGATTCGCCGCCCTTGCCGTAATGGCCATGAACGTAAGCGAAGGATTCTGTGTACTGGTAGAAGTCATACAGGCACCATCGGTAACAAATACATTTTTACACTGGTGCAACTGGTTCCATGCATTCAGCATCGAGGTTTTGGGATCGCGGCCCATACGTACACCACCCATTTCGTGGATATCCAGTCCGGGAGCCTGTTGGCTGTCTCTTGCATGGATATTGGTGCAGCCGGTTTTCTCCAGCATTTCCTTACCCTGTTCCAGAAAATCTTTGAGCAGTTTCTCATCATTATCATCATAGCCCACAGAGGTAACCAATTGCGGAATACCCCAGGCATCCTGCTGGTCTTTACTTAACCGAACATGGTTCGATTCTTTGGGAATGGTTTCTCCCTGCATCATCATATAAATTCCCCAATCACCCGCTTCAGTCATGGCATCTTTGTATTCGCCACCAATGCCATCGGCCCAGGCCCTGCCCCTGCTGGCACTGAAATGTACCATGTAGCCCCGCAGAAAATCCATTTCCTGTTTGTATACGTTGCGGAAGTTAGGCATCATTACGGCTGTGGGGCGTCGGCCATAATAATATTTATCTTTCGGTCCATCGTAGGAAGCGGTTAACGAACCACGGTAATTATGAAAAGCAATGTATTTACCCAGCAGCCCGTTATCATTACCCAACCCTGTTGGAAAACGACTGGAAGTAGAGTTGAGTAAAATGAGGTTGGTATTTAAACAGGCCGCATTTACAAAAATGATTTTGGCAAAATACTCAGTCGCTTTTTTTGTCTGCGCATCTATTACCCGAACCCCGATGGCTTTCTGTTTTGCCTCGTCATAAATAATGGAATGCACTACCGAATCGGTGCGTAACGTAAGGTTACCCGTTTTCTGCGCCCAGGGGATGGTAGAAGAATTGGAACTGAAATAACCACCGAACGGACAACCTCTTTCGCACAAACTTCTTGCCTGGCACTGGGTTCTGCCCTGTTCGATATGAATATCTCTTGGTTGGGTAAGATGCGCACAACGGCCCTGCACCACATAACGGTCTTTGTACTGCGCCAGAAGCTTCTGCTGCATTTCTTTTTCTACACAATTCATTTCCCAGGCGGGTAAAAAATCACCATCGGGTAAAGTTTCCACCCCGTCTTTGTTTCCACTGATTCCCGCAAACCTTTCTACATGGGTGTACCAGGGTGCCAGGTCTTCGTAACGGATGGGCCAGTCAACGGCAAAACCATCCCTGCCTGGACCCTCGAAATCGTATTTGCTCCAGCGTTGTGTTTGTCTTGCCCATAAAAGGGATTTACCACCTACCTGGAATCCGCGGATCCAGTCGAAGGGTTTTTCCTGTACGTAGGGATGCTCATGGTCTTTCACAAAAAAATGATCAGTGGCTTCTCCGTACGCATAACAACGGTTTACCACAGGATCTTTCTGCGCAATGGGTGGAGGCATTTCGCCGCGGTGCGGAAATTCCCAGGGATTTTTAGTGGCGGTGGGATAATCTTTGATATGCACCACATCTTTCCCCCTTTCGAGCAGTAAGGTCTTTAATCCTTTCTCACAGAGTTCTTTGGCAGACCAGCCACCACTGATGCCCGATCCCACAACGATGGCATCAAAAGAATTTTGTGTAACACCTTTGGTGTTTAGGTGAGGAGTGTCTGACATGGCAAGCGATGTTCAATGAGTGAATGAGTGCATGAGTGGATGAGTGAATGAAATTATTTTCACAAGACCTTCGCTCATCTGTCATGGCTCCTTAAATCTAAAACATTATTGTACTCCTTTCCTATAACCGATCAGATTATTATTAACTTTTGGTAATTTTATACCATTCTTCAGCACAGTCAAATTCAGCAATATGGAATACAGGGAAATCGGACAATCGGGTATACAGGCATCGGCCATCACTTTCGGGGCATGGGCCATTGGGGGATGGATGTGGGGCGGGGCGGATAGAAAAGAAGCGTTGGAAGCGATCCTGGCTTCTTATGAATTGGGCGTTACCTCTATTGATACAGCCCCGGCATACGGGCAAGGACTGAGCGAAGAGATCGTGGGCGATGCGTTGAAGGTATTGTCCAGAGATAAGGTACAGGTATTCACCAAATTTGGTTTGCGCTGGGATCTCGCCAAAGGACAATTCTTCATTGATAGTATCGACAATGATGGCAATCCCATTAAAGTATATCGTTATGCCGGCAAAGAAAGTGTGATAGAAGAATGTGAGAACTGCCTGCGCAGATTAGGAACGGATTATATAGACCTGTTTCAGATCCACTGGTCAGACCCTACCACACCCATTGAAGAAACCATGGAAGCGGTTCTGCAGCTGCAGCAGCAGGGAAAGATCCGCGCAGCGGGCGTTTGTAATTATACCGTAGATCAAATAAAAACCGCTGAAACGGTTTTGTCACTCGCTTCAAGCCAGTCGCCATACAGCATGGTGTTCAGGGATATTGAGAAAGAAATTGTTCCCTATTGCATCGAACACAAAAAATCGGTGATCGCTTATAGCCCTTTACAGAGAGGATTACTGACCGGCAAGATCAAACCCGGCCACCAATTCAATGAAGGCGATACCCGCGAGGGCAATCGTTTTTATTCGGAGGAGAATATCAAAAGGATCAATGTTTTCCTGGATGAACTGCGTCCATTGGCAGCTGATAAAAAAGCATCACTGGCGCAATTGGTGATTGCCTGGACCCTGCGGCAACCCGGCATTACCCTTGCCCTGGTAGGCGCCCGTAATGCAGAACAGGCCACACAGAATGCAAAAGCCAGTGAGATCAGTCTGAGCAATGAAGAGCTAACCCTGATCAACCAGAAATTAGCCGGGTTATCCCTGGTTTTCTAAACCGCATTTTATTATCCCTCCAAACAGCTATTATTTCAAGCGTATAACCGTAAAAGAATTCGGCTGAAGAAGGGCAGACAATTCTTTTCCCTTCACGATTATTTCGCGGGTAACCGGTATGATCGATCGGGGATTTTCGAAGGAGTTTACCCCATCCATATCACTGCTTGTCAGCACCGTGAAAAGCGCTTTTTCTTCTTTGCCTCTCCATCCATTCAATTGAAAATTCACCGCCTGTTCTTTTCCGATGGTATTGGCTATTTTGATGATCAGTTCGCCTGTCCGTTTATCAATCGTGGCCGAGGCATACAAACTGTCTTTACCTGCCAGCACTTCCCCGTTCATTTCGATGGGCACCACCTGTGTTCCTTTGTGGTTGGCGAATAATTGCTGCACATAATAGTTCGGCGTACCATAGGATTGCAGGTTATCGAACCAGATCAGATCCGGACTCCATTGCCAGCCATCCACATGTGCCAGCAGGGGTGCATAAGAAGCCATCTGTACCACGTCCGCATTTCTCTCCAACCCTGTCATAAAAGCGGCTTCAGCCAAAGCAGAGCGCCAGTTGTTTTTGGTTTTGCCATTGGGTATGCCCTCCGCATGTGCGGCATATTCGCCGGCAAAAATCTTAGGTCCTTTGCGATCGTAGTTGTCGTATCGTTGGGCGTTCCGCAGAAACCAATCGGGCGATTGGTAATAGTGTTCATCCAGTATATCTGCTTTCATTTTGCGAAGGGTATCATTCAGAAAATGAAAACGCGCATCATCCGGCCCCGGTCCTACGCTATTCACCAACTGGATGGCGGGATATTTCTGCTTGATGGCTTTCGCGAAATACGTATATCGTTCAATGTATTCAGGACCCCATTGCTCATTTCCCACACCTAACATAGTTAGCTTAAAAGGAGCCGGATGCCCCATGGCCGCGCGTAGTTTACCCCATTTGGTTTGCGGGCTTCCGTTGGCAAATTCGATCAGATCCAGCGCATCCTGCACATAGGGATCCAGCTGGTCTGTGGGTACCAGTTCCCCCGTATTGTACTGGCAGGCCATTCCGCAATTCAGAATAGGTAATGGCGCGGCACCCAGGTCTTCGGCCAGCAAAAAATATTCATAAAACCCCAGCCCGAAACTCTGGAAATAATCAGGTGTACTTCTATTGGCAAACTCTGTATTCCACCGGTTGATGATGAGTTCGCGGTCTTCCACTTTACCCACGGTTTTCTTCCATTGGTAACGGTTGGCCAGATCTCGTCCCTCAACAATACAGCCGCCGGGGAAACGCAGGAAACCGGGTTTCAGATCGGCGAGTAACTGTACCAGGTCTTTACGCAAACCACCGGGACGGTTCTGCCAGGTATCCCGCGGAAACAGCGAGATCATGTCCATCTCTATGTCACCTGTTCCTTCAAACCAGAGGGTCAACTGAGCTTTGGGCTCAGTGGCCGTTGCGGTGAAAGATAGATTGTATTTCTTCCAGTTATTCTCTCCGGTAGGTAATAGGGCTGTGCCAATGCTTTCGCCACGTGAATTCGTTAATGCCAGTCGCAGTTTTACCGCAGAACCTTTGGGCCATTGGGCCCACACAGAAAAATCATAGACCTGGTCTTTCACAATGCCCATCCCCCGGAAGCCTTCGTTCGAAATCCCGTATTGGCCGGCACCCGCATTTTTCACATGCACAAAACGCGGATTCTCCGGTTTTGCCTT
>CALRQQ020000312.1:0-4787 GCA_943370345.1 Chitinophaga pinensis | reverse complement strand
GCGAAAGCAAAGGGCTTATGGGCAGGGGGTACGGATATCCAGACCATTGATCCGGCAAAAGTAAATGAGGTAATGACTGATAAGACCTATGCGCTTAGTGGTGAAGCAGCCAAGGCCCGTTCGGTGCCGAAGATGCTGGGAGCCGATATCTCCTTCTTACCTGAATTAGAAGCGAGGGGTATGAAGTTTACCGATAAGGGTGTACAGAAAGATGCGGTGGAGATCTTAAAAGATCATGGGTTCAATTTTGTGCGGCTGCGTTTGTTCAATGATCCTGCGGCGGATAGTGGTTATTCACCCGGTAAAGGATTTTGTGATCTGGCCCATACATTAACCATGGCTAAACGCGTAAAAGCCGCAGGGATGAAGCTGCTGCTGGATTTTCATTACAGTGATTACTGGGCCGATCCCGGTCACCAGTATGCGCCGGCCAAATGGAAAGGGCTGAACATTGACGCCTTGCAGAAAGAAGTCTATCAGTACACCCGTTCGGTGATGCAGGCGTTGAAAGACCAGGGTACTTTACCGGATATGGTACAGACCGGTAATGAGATCAATCACGGGATCATCTGGCCGGAGGGCAATGTGGCCAATACCGATCAGCTGGCCCGTTTGCTCAATGCCGCCAATGCGGGGGTGAAAGCCGTGGATCCCACGGTGGTGCTGATGTTGCATGTGGCATTAGGCGGACAAAACGATGAATCGGTGTTCTTTATCGAAGAGATGATCAAGCGGGGTGTGCAGTTTGATGTGATCGGAGAGTCGTACTATCCCAAATGGCATGGTACGTTGGAGGACTTAGAATACAACCTCAATGATCTGGCGAAGCGATATCAGAAGGATGTGATCGTGGTGGAGTATTCGCACCGCAAGGAGGCTGTGAACAAGATCGGGTTTGAAGTAAAGGGAGGTCGTGGTAAGGGCACCTGTATCTGGGAGCCACTCAGTACCTGGGAGAAATTTTTTGACGATAAAGGAAATGCCAATAACCTGTTAGAACTCTATGATGTGATCAGCAGGAATTATTTACAAACAGCAAATTAAGCGCAGTATGGAAAGCGGATATCCCGTACCCGATGTATTAAAGAGTTATGTAACCAACCAAGCTATTGTGGTCCGTTCGCCCGGACGTATCAACCTGATCGGTGAGCACCTCGATTACAATATGGGTTTTGTATTGCCTGCCGCCATTGATAAAGCGGTGTATATGGTGGTGGAAAAGCAGGACAAGCCGGTGTACACCCTGCACTCGGTGGATTTCAACGAAACAGTTGAGATACCGGTGACCGATGTAAAGCCTGCATTCGGACATTGGTACACGTATATACTCGGCGTGATCGCACAGTTCAATGCAGCAGGAGCCGCTGTGCCACCCTTTAAGATGGCTGTTTATGGTGATGTGCCATTGGGCGCCGGACTTTCTTCTTCCGCCGCGATTGAAAGTGCTGCGGCCTTCAGCATCAATGAACTCTTTAGTTATGGCTATGACCGGCTGACTTTAGTAAAAATGGCCCAGCAGGCCGAGCATGAATATGCCGGGGTGAAATGTGGCATCATGGATATGTTTGCCAGTGTGTTCGGCAAGAAGGGTCATGTGATCCGGCTCGACTGCCGTTCTTTAGACTATGCATATTTTCCCTTAGACATACAAGGCTATGAGCTCGTGCTGATCGATACCCAGGTCAAGCACTCGCTGGCTTCTTCGGAGTACAATGTACGCCGGGAGCAATGCGAGCAAGGCGTGGCGATGATCCGGGAAAAATACCCGCAGGTGAATAGTCTGCGCGATGCCACAATGTCCATGGTGGACGAATGTATTCCCAAGGACGATATCATTTATCTCCGTTGTAAGTATGTGGTCGAAGAGATCGATCGTCTCGTAACCGGTTGTGCCGACCTGGAAAAAGGCGATGTGGCCGCCTTCGGCAAAAAGATGTTCCGTACTCACGAAGGATTAAGTAAAGAGTACGGTGTCAGTTGTAAAGAGCTCGACTACCTCGCTGATTTCGTGTCCACCAAACCCGAAGTCATCGGTGCCCGTATGATGGGCGGCGGTTTTGGGGGATGTACCATTAATATCATTAAAAAAGAGGCGGTAGAGGCACTGATCAGTGAGTTGCTGCCGCTGTATAAGCGCGATATGGGACTGGAGCTGAAGTACTATCGGGTGGGGATTGAGGAAGGCACATCCCGGATATAGGTGATGCCCGCCAATGATAAATGAAAATTGAGCATTGAATATTGAACATTTCCCTTCTTAGTTAGGAGAATGTTCAATATTCAATTATCAATGCTCAATGTTCATTGCAAAGAGCATCTGTCATGTATAACGGCGGCTTGCTGACGCTCAAAATCCTGAAACTACTCCGGCGAACACTCACTGATAATTGAACATTGGTTATTGATCATTTCCCTCCCTGCCTCCTCTTCACCAACCACGCCACCTCCCTTCCCACCTCCTTCATCACTTCCTCTTCCGTATTCCCCTTTTTAAATCCCGTGATCACCATCCCCGTGATCTTCCGGAAGAGCCCGATGCTTTTCTGTTTGGCCGGAACGGTTTTGTAGAGGGCGGAGGCCAGGGTAGAGGCCTCGCCCAGTTTACGGGCGAATTCCATGGTCTTTTTGAAGGCCGGACTGGTCTTTACCCGTTTGCCCGACAGTGTACTTTTTGAACGTGCATAACCAATGTCGTTCATTACATAAAAAGTTGTTTTTCCGATCGTACCGGTGTACCACATGTTTTTTTGTTTTCCCATGCTGCAATACTAAAGTGCCGGTTGGGAAAAGATTGATCCGATCGGTACTTGTTGTTTTAGCAAAAAAATCGTATGTCCGTATCGCTATGAGGCAAAACTGCGCTATCGCTTCTACGGTCTGGCTACGTTTTCTGTACACTTCCTGTACACCTTGTCCGTACCTCGTCTGACTCTTCCCTACACTTAAAGCGCATCGTGCGCTTTAACCGTGGACCAGACCCGGAGCAGACCCGGCGCTGTCCCCTGAAAAGTGTAGAGAAAGCGTACAGAAAGCGTAGAGCGGATTTTTTGTTAAATCCCTGATTTATCGGCTTTAAACCCATCTTTTCATTTCCTTTTTTTCTTAATTTAGTAATAACCTCTCCTTGAAATTCGTCTGTCAGTGCCTGTACCGGGCCGCCATGGTTTCAGTTCCTGAAGCCGTTTTCAGCCAAATTCAGAGGGGTAAAAAAAAGAAGTCGGTGTGACTGAGGTGCACGAAGTGTGTCCGGGAAAAAAAGCGTTGATTTCGGGAAAAATCCCCTGTTGGTCTCTGTATATCGCTATAAGTTTCCGTTTAAAATGATCGATGCGGAAAGTAATCCTGAGACCATTCATTCATCGTGGGGCAGCGTGTATTGGAATTTATTTTGACCTCTCGCAACAGTTGAATGGGCAGGTCCGGAAGGTAAGTGAGTGTCGCTGGAGTAAAACAAATCAGTGCTGGTATATTCCGGATGAAGCGACCTGCCGTGAGCAGTTGATGCATGTGTTGCAGGGTGTGGAAATAGTGGTGGAGGAAAGGGAGTCGGCCCTCATGAGGTCAGCGACTCAGGAGCAGAGGAAGGAGGCACCAGTAAAACTGATAAAGCAGGCACAAGGGCAGCCGGGACGTACAGGAAGCCAGGTATTCAAAGGTGAACCGATAGCCCCGGTGAATGCACATGTACTGCCGGATCTGCAGCAGCGGTTGCAATTAAAAGCTTACAGTGCTTCCACGATCCGAACTTACTTAGCCGAGATGTCGCAGTTGCTGAAGACCCTGGGAAACGTGCCGGCCGATTCGCTTACGGTGGATCGGTTAAAAGGATACCTGGTCTATTGTTATGAAAAGCTGGGGGTGAAGGAAAATACATTGCACAGCCGGATCAATGCGTTGAAATTTTATTATGAGCAGGTATTGGGGCGCGAGAAATTTTTTTGGGAGGTCCCGCGGCCGAAGAAGCCGCTTTTGTTACCCCGTTTTTTTAATCAGGAGGAGATAGCGGCGATCATCAAGGCGGCGGGCAATATCAAGCACCGGACCATGTTGATGCTCGCCTATGCCACGGGCATGCGGGTGAGTGAGGTGATCGCGTTGCGTACGATGGATATAGACAGCAGCCGGATGTGTATCCTGATCAGGCGGGCGAAGGGCAAGAAAGACAGGATGGTGACGCTGAGTCCGGTATTGCTCGTGATGTTGCGGGAGTACTGGAATGAGTACAAGCCAGCGCGTGACGGGTATTTGTTTCCGGGTCAGGATAAAAGCGGTCCGTACAGCAGCCGTTCGCTTCAGTTAGTATTGGCAGAAGCCAAGAAGAAGGCCGGTATCCTGAAGCCCGGGAGTATCCATGCGTTGCGGCATAGTTTTGCCACGCATTTATTGGACAAGGGTACGGATGTGACGATGATCATGAAATTGCTAGGACATAATGACCTGAAGACCACGTTGCGTTATCTGCACGTTACGAACCGCGACATGCTCCAGGTGATCAGTCCGCTTGATGGTCTCGACCTTTCCTGAAATTGTATTAACGAAACGCCGGCCTGAAAATATATTTTTAAACTACTATTATAAATCAAGAACTTATTAAATAATACGAAATTCGGCTGGGCTGAAAACTTCGTATATTTATGAGTTGTGTGCAACCTTGAACGCTCTCTATGACATTAAGTGATATTATCCTAAACTGCAATCAATACATAGACTCTGACGAAATCATGCATATGGTTTTCGCGAAAAGGCATGAGGATGGTTTTGATCCCTTCTCGGAAGCAACAGTGTTG
>CALRQQ020000311.1:0-4789 GCA_943370345.1 Chitinophaga pinensis | reverse complement strand
ATCTTTTTGTGTTTGGGTCAGACCGGCATAACGGGGGTTATTCGTGCTGTAGTCCCAGCCGGGATAACCGGTAAGACCGGTACCACCTACGGGCAGGATACCGGAAGGCCCTAACAAACGCTCTTCATATTCGAGACGTTGTGAAGTATTCATCATTTCCAGGTTCAGTTGCTGGGGCGCCTGTGAAACACCGGCCATACCGCGGTACTGGATCTGGGTTTTACCGGCTTTTCCTTTTTTAGAGGTAATAACGATTACACCATTTGCACCACGTGAACCATAAAGACCCGCACCAGCGGCATCTTTTAACACGTCCACACTTTCAAAATCGTTGGGATTCAGGGTACGGAATACGCCTTCTTCAATAGGCACGCCATCCAGTACATACAGGGGGGCATTACCACCACTGATAGACCCCACACCGCGGATATTCACACGGGCAGAACTACCGGGCTGTCCGGAACCGGAAGCGATGTACAGTCCGGGGGCACGTCCCTGCAGGATCTGCTCAAAGGAAGCGATCGGGATCTGCTCGATCTGTTTGGCCGCTACCTTACTACTGGCACCTGTAAAGTCAGTTCTCCGCTTGGTCGAATAACCGGTGACTACCACTTCGTCCATGGTTCTGTCACTGGCCTTCAATGTCACATTGTAGCTGGATGCACTGCCGATGGCCAGTTCCGTTTTTTGCGTGTTCACGGAGGAAAACACCAATGTTTTTCCTGTTGCCGGGATCACGAGGGAATAGGTTCCATCTTCTTTGGTAACAGTTCCGGTGGTTGTTCCTTTCACAGTAACAGAGACCTTGGGCAGGGGAAGGCCTTTTTCATCTGTCACGGTACCGGTGACGGTACGCTGCGCTGCCGCCTGCAGAGCCAGGAACAGGACTCCACAGATGAGGACTAATTTTCTCATTGTGCTAATAGTTTAAATAAATAGTTAGATATGTCCGCTGAGTTGCGGAAACCGGGACATCAAACACTCGTACGGGCAGTTGGTTGTCTGAGTAGTGTCATTTTTTTTGAAATGGAAACTTAAACAGGCAGCTATATGCGCGGATTGCTGTTTTGTTGAACAAAAAATAAATTGTTCAAGTTAAAAGCTTAAACACGGCGGCTGTTTAAATGATACGGGAAGAAGAAGAAAAATCATCGTTCAATTGAACAATGCCTGGAGTGGTACCAGGCCTTAACTGGCCAAATTGATCCTGCCATCCAAGTGCCCTGGCTCCATTGCGGGTAGCCCATTGTAACAGGGTATGGTCGGGTAGGTGGGGGAAATGCTTTTTAAGGGCAGCCAGTTCGCTGGCAATGCTGAGCTGCCAGTTGCTGCTGTAACTGTCGGTTCCCAGCACGATATGACATTGATGTTTAAGCAGCAGTTCCACCGGGGGTACTTTATTTTCAATATAGAGGTTGGCATTGATGCACAGACAGTACACCAGTTTCAGCCCATTGGTGGCGGCATATTCATTGGCCCATACGATATCTTCTTCGGGCATGAAGGTATTATGGATCAGAAAGATGGTTTGCCCTTGTGTGAAATACGGTAATACTGAACGGATACTGCTTTTACCGGTGACCGGGAAAGGCGATTGGTTCATGCCGAAGATCTTAAAGAAACGGAGGTATGCTCCACCTCCTGTTTTATAGAGTTCATCTTCGGCCGGATGTTCCTGGTTGTGTATGGAAATGACCTGGCCAGCTGTGGCTTCATTGATCATCCGGAAAGTGTCTGGTGAAATACTGTAAGGCGCATGGGGTACCAGGGAGGTCCGGTGACCAAGCGGATTATCTTTCAGTGCCATCTTCATTTCTTCCCCCACCTGGCTGTAATGCGAAAAATTCTCCTGGGCTTTTTCATCCGTAAAGCTCAGTACTTCCACAAAGTTCTGCCAGCGGATCCGGCTCTTGCTTTTCACCATGGCGGTATCGGCCGTATTGCCAATATCCCCGACAGCCACAATGCCATTGTCTGTCATCTCCTTTTCGGCACGTATAATTTCCTGATCAATGATTTCGCGGCTGAATCCTCTTTTTGTAACAACGGAGCAAAGAAATTCGATCAGACCGGTATGTGGAGGGATCACGTTCTTCAGGTGACTCAGTTCAAGATGGCAATGCGCATTGATCAGTCCGGGGCAAAGGATACCCGGAATTATTTCACAGTCATCTCCTGCTTCCAGGTCTGAAACGATTGATTTCACTTTACCCTGTTCATCAGTGATCAGTACTTCGCCTTCACGGAAGCGATCCCCGTCGAAAATGCGTGCCGCCTTGAATTTCCGGTATCCCATGCCGCAAAATTGCCAAATCCGATTTCCAATTCCCAAAAAATTATTCTTGTTACCTTTGCTCTCCTTTATAAAGCACCCGGATTTCCCGGTAGAGATAACCCGATTATGTTAGACAGATTAGAAGCCATCAAAGCCCGTTTTGACCAGTTAGGTATTGCCCTCACTAATCCTGAGATCGTGGGCAATAACAAGAAGTTTGCGGAAACCAGTAAGGAATACCGCAGCCTGGAAAAAATTGTGCAGGCGTACATGGATTACCGGAAGATCCTGGACGATATTGAATTTTATAAGGAGGCCCTGGCAGGCAATGATGAGGAGATGCGGGACCTGGCCAAAATGGAAATGCCGGGTATGGAAGAAAAGAAGGAACAGGCCGAAGCGGATATCCGGCAATTGCTGATCCCCAAGGACCCCCAGGATGAGAAGAATGCGATCCTCGAGATCAGGGCCGGAACCGGTGGAGATGAAGCCAGTCTATTTGCCGGCGATCTCCTGCGGATGTATGTGCGGTATTGCGAGCGCCGGGGCTGGAAGACGGCAGTGCTGAGTGAAAATGAAGGCACGGTGGGTGGATATAAAGAAGTACAACTTGAAGTAACCGGGGATGATGTTTATGGTACCCTGAAATTTGAAAGCGGTGTACACCGGGTTCAACGGGTACCTGATACAGAAGCGTCCGGCCGGGTGCATACATCGGCCGCTACGGTAGCCGTAATGCCTGAAGCGGAGGAAGTGGACTTTGAACTGAATCCGGCTGATGTTAAGATGGAAACCGCACGAAGTGGCGGGGCTGGCGGACAGAACGTAAATAAGGTAGAGACCAAAGTAATGCTGACGCATATTCCCACCGGTACGGTGGTGATCTGCCAGACCGAACGCTCGCAGCTGGGCAACCGGGAGAAAGCAATGGGCATGCTCCGTACCAAATTATATGAAGAGCAGGTTCGCAAACAGGAGGAAGAGATCTCCCGTCACCGGAAAAGTCTCGTCAGTACCGGGGACCGGAGTGCCAAGATCCGGACCTATAATTTTCCCCAGGGCCGTGTCACTGATCACCGGATCGGTCTGACGTTATATAATCTGGATGCCGTATTGAATGGCGATATCCAGGAACTGATCGGGGCCTTGCAGTTTGCGGAGAATTCGGAAAAACTGACGAAGAATTAAGTACGAGATACAAAGTACGAAGTACGAGGTACGAAGTACGAAAGGCATGCCGTAAAACGAGGAACTGAATGTTGTCTTGACCTGCCGGCTATTAACTAGCGACTAACCTCAGGAGGGGCTGTTCCCTTCTCGTTTCTTGCTTCTCGCTTCTAGCTTGTTGGGCTGTTTCCTGACATCCGACACCTAACAACGAACATCTAACACCAAACACCTGAAATATGCTTGAACAATTATTGGACCTTGTAAAGAATTTTGGAAAGGATACCGTAGTGGAGAATCCTGAAATACCCAATGAACAGAACAATGAAGTACTGGCGGATGCGACGAAGACCATCACCAGCGGTTTTCAGAATGTGCTTGCGGGCGGTGGCCTGCAGAATATCCTTGATCTTTTTAAGGGTGGGGGTAATGCCGGAGGAAGCGGGGCGTCCGGTTTATTAAAAAACCCGATGGTGACCATGATGGTCGGGCATTTTATCAGTAAGCTCGTAGGTAAGTACAATATGGCCCCTGCCGCAGCCAGTTCGGTGGCCAATAATTTAATTCCGAATGTGCTGAACGGGGTGATCACCGAAACCAATAACCCGGCGAATCCCGGATTCACACTGGATGGGCTGATTGGCTCACTGACCGGGGGCAGCGGGGGTGGTTCCCAATTACAGGACATCCTCAGTCAGTTTACCGGCGGGGGTGGTGCTTCAAGCCAGGACAATGGCGGAGGATTTGACATACAGGATCTTATCGGCAATTTTACCCGTAAAGCCCAGGATAGTTTCCAACCCTCAAATGATACCGGAGTGGGAGGGGGGTTGATGGACCTGGTCAAGGGGTTTTTATCGAAATAAACCGAACATCTTCTTAAAAAAGGCTACTCTTAAAGGGTAGCTTTTTAGTTGGGATCAATTTGGCACGAAATTTACATAGGTAGTACAGAGGCGAAAGCCTGTTCTTTGTCACCTGATTGTCAGGTTATTTTAAAAATGATCCTGTAGTAAACTAACAAGTGTTTTTTGTTGTTTATGCAATAAGTGAGGTGATTGCATCGTATTAGTGAAGAAAAAAGCGGAAATTGTACGAAGAGCAGAAAAAGTGATTTTACGGATTTTGGTCTTTTAAACTTTCATTAACAGCGACATTCATACTACAGGCAGTACATTTGCGTTATAGATATAGAAATTCAGAACTCATTATAAAGACAGTCAATTTTCTCATAAGCAGTTAGTTTTGGTTGCGACCCCTGTTTCCACAGGGGTCTATTTTTTTATATAAACTCTTCTGCTGAAAAGAAACCCGATAGCAGCACCCACCGTATCTGCAATAATATCT
>CALRQQ020000310.1:0-4790 GCA_943370345.1 Chitinophaga pinensis | reverse complement strand
TTGTACTCTCAGAAGATCAAGGGTACGATCCGCTACAGTAATATAGATGCGGCCTTTCAGCAGCGCCGGGATTCCCGCCAGGTTGCTATCGGTTTCACCTACCGCTTCAGTAAGGGCAAAATGAACAATAACGGCCCGAAAAGAAAAACAGGCGGTGCTGCAGAAGAGCAGAACCGGGTAAAGACCGGGGGCGATAATTAAAGCCATTCACCATTAAATCTTTTCCGTAGTCCGGCCCTGAAGGGCCGGACTTTTTTTATATTTGCTCACACCAAAAACGATACAGTATGCCATCCTTCGATATTGTCAGTAAAGTGGACGCTCAGGCCCTCGACAACGCAGTGAATGTAACAACCAAGGAAATTACCAACCGCTTTGACTTCAAAGGAGCGCATGTGGTCATCAACCTCGATAAAAAAGAATTCCAGCTGAAACTGGAAACAGATGATGAAATGAAGATGGGACAGCTGATCGATGTGCTGATCAGCCGGGCCCATAAACAGGGGATCGCCCCGGAAGCTTTCGATGCGTCGAAGCCGGGTGCTCAGAGTGGCAAGGCCTGGAAGAAAGAGGTGAAGGTAAGGAACGGACTTGCACAGGAAGATGCCAAGAAGATCGTTAAACTTATCAAGGACGCCGGCATGAAAGTGCAGGCCTCGATCAACGATGATCTGGTGAGGGTGACCGGAAAGAAAATTGATGACCTGCAGTCGGTGATCCAGCTCTGTAAGTCTGCCAATCTCGGGTTCCCGCTACAATATGTGAATATGCGGGACTAAACAGGGGATAAGCGGCCCATTCCGGTGCATATTTCAGTGCAGAAGAGGTGCATATCAAGATGCCTGAAAATTTGGAAACAGGGAATTGAATAGATTACATTTGGTATACAACTGCACGATGTCTTAGCAATAAGACTGAAATGCAAGAGGGGGCCGGAAATCTGTAATAAGAGAACCGGACTCCGGAAGCAACCCTTCAAAAAGGTTGTTTTCAGAAAGCGTCGGGTAAGTAAGCGGAAGGCGAAAGCCGGAAACTGAGCTCACTTGGCGCTTTCATCTTTTTGCCTCTTTATTTGGCTATAAGCCGCTTCCAGCCTATATTTGCAGCCCAAATTTATCTATTCATCCGTACGGCAAAATCCGTATGGCCTTAAAAATCATATTATTATGAAAAAAGGACTCCATCCCGACAGCTACCGGTTAGTAGTTTTCAAAGACATGAGTAATGGTCATTCTTTCCTGAGCCGTTCCACAGCCGCTTCTAAAGAAACAGTACAGTGGGAAGATGGCAAGGATTATCCCCTGATCAAGCTCGAGATTTCGAACATGTCGCACCCCTTCTTTACCGGTAAAAACATGCTGGTGGATACTGCGGGACGTATCGACAAATTCAACAAGAAGTACGCGAAAAAATAAGAAAAACATTAACTTGTGCAGAGCTCTTTGCGAAAGCGAGGAGTTTTGTTTTTCATGGCTATACTTTAAACCTCCCGGTTCTCCGGGAGGTTGTTTATTTTTGTACATATCTCCTTTCCATGAACAAGATCATTTTTACGGAGGAATTCTGCCAGCCGGAAAAACTCCATCCATTCACCCTCACCCGCCAGCTCCAGGACATCCGGGTCGGCATCCTGACCATCCGGGAAAAATGGGAGAAAATGCTTGGCCTCCCTTCCTATGATAAAAAAGAAGATGATTATAAGGATCTCTCCAGGGCTGTGGATGTGGAAGCAGTGATCGGTAAAGCGGATTGTTTCATGATCCATGGCAATATTTTGCCATCCCCCAAACTGGTAAAAGCGATCCGATTATTGAAAAACGGAGAATGTATCGCCAGTCCTGATGGCTATAATATCGCCTACCGTTTCAGTCGTAAAGAAATGACCGGCAAACACCGTATCCGTGTTTCGAAGGTGGTCACCTTCCGGGATGAATTACTGACTATTCAATATCCCTGGGACATTATCCGGTTGAATGAACTCGCCATCCGGCAGGATTTCAAACTACTTACCGCCCGACGAAAATCACAACCGGTCTCCCGTACCAATAAAGTGACAAATCCCGGCCAGGTTTTTATTGAGAAAGGAGCCAGGGTGGAACACAGCATTATCAATGCCGCCGCAGGACCCGTTTATATCGGCAAGGAGGCCGAAATAATGGAAGGGTGCATGATCAGGGGGCCTTTTGCGATGGGAGAAAAAGCCTGCCTTAAAATGGGCACAAAAGTATATGGCGCCACTACGCTTGGCCCATACAGCGTGGGTGGTGGAGAGATCAAAAACGCGGTACTGTTTGGATATAGCAATAAAGCCCATGTTGGCTATCTGGGAGATGCCGTGATCGGGGAGTGGTGTAACCTGGGCGCCGGTACCAGTAATTCCAATCTCAAGAATAATGCAAGCCTGGTGAAAGTATGGACCCCGCAGGGGGAAGTGGTGGCCGGTCCTAAATGCGGGGTGATGATGGGCGATTATTCACGCACAGCCATCAATACCTCCATCAATACGGGCACAGTGATCGGAGCCTGCTGTAATGTGTTTGGCAATGGGCTGACCCCGAAATACATACCCTCTTTTTCCTGGGGCAGTGAAGGGGTTAACCGCTACCGGTTTGATAAAGCGTTATCTGATATTGATGGATGGAAAAAACTGAAGGGTGCTGAAATTTCGGCAGATGAAAAACTGATTCTTCAGTATATCTTTGACAAATTTTAAAACTGTATAAAACTGTTCAATGAGAAAACAAATCGCCGCCGCAAACTGGAAAATGAACTTGACCTATCAGGATGGAGAAAAACTGCTGGATGATATTCTGGATGCCGGGATCAGCCTGGCACCACATCAGCATACTATTTTTGCGGTGCCTTTCCCGTATCTCATTATGACAAGAAGTGAAGTAGCCGAAGAGTTCAACTATCATGCAGCGGCACAGAATTGTCACCACAAGACCGCCGGTGCGTATACCGGTGAAGTATCTGTGGAAATGCTGCAATCCATAGGGGTGACCTATTGTGTGATCGGCCACAGCGAACGCCGCGAGTATAATGCCGAGACCAATGCCATGCTCGCCGCTAAAGTGAATCTCTGCCTTGAAACCGGGATCACGCCGATCTTTTGCTGCGGAGAACCCCTGCAGATAAGAGAAGCCGGTACCCAGAATGATTTTGTAGCTGCTCAGTTAAAGGAATCGCTCTTTCACCTGTCTGCGGATAGTATGAAAGGGCTGATCATTGCCTATGAACCGATCTGGGCCATTGGTACCGGTAAAACGGCCAGTACCCAACAGGCACAGGAAATACATCAGTTTCTCCGATCCGTTATTGCAGATAAATACGGAGCAGCAGTGGCCAATGAGGTGCCGATCCTGTATGGAGGTAGTGTTAAAGCAAATAACGCCGCAGAATTATTTGCCTGTCCGGATGTGGATGGGGGCCTGGTGGGCGGTGCTTCGCTGGTGGCAAACGACTTTATTTCGATCATCAAAGCCCTCAAATAGTTTTACAGGGGCAGTGATGGCGATACCAATTACCTGAACAAAAAAGTAAGTTATTACTGCCCCTTATCATATTGTGCTGCAACGGGAGAATCAGATACTGCTCAGTTTTCTGAAAATTAAAGCAGTGGTGAATGGCCGTGAGATCTATCCTTTAATGAATACAAAACCAGTGGTGATCCCGGTTTCGGCCAATCATCCCCGTATTGTCATTACAGATGGATATCATATCACCACTCCGTTGAAACTGGTGTATCAGGAGCTGCCTGTTTATTGTTTTAAAGTAACCTGTGCCATCAGCGACCGGCAATTGATCATCGGTGTCCTGGTGATGTCCCTGCTCTATTTATCGGGATTTTATACAGGAATGCTGGTATTGAAAGCATTCAGTTTTTTACCTCTCATTTACCTGCTTACCTTTTATTACCTCAATCGCAAAGAATTCATACGCCTGGTGCCTGTAACCAATTAATCGGAAGAAATATCCGGAAGACTGGCCGGAGCATAACTGTTCAGCAGGGAAATATCCAGTATCGTGCGACGCCCTTCTTCTCCCGGGTAAAACATTGGATTGAAACGGGCTCCCCATACAAACTCATTGGTAATGTATGACCACCGGGCCACCACTGTGTTGGAAAATACCTCATCAAAGGCTTTGACAAAGACCATCAGTTCGAGATCCGCATTTTTAAAATCTTCCGCTGAAAAACCGAAGAGCGGACTGTTCTCATTTACCGGGTGTACGATCGTCCAGCTGAGCGAAAATGAATTGAGTTTGTCGATCTCAATGGGCAGATTGAAAAAACGATTGACCCGTTTCCCGTTCTCTTCTATCCGCATCGCCAGGGTGAGTTTTACTTCCGCTTCCGACAGCAGGTTGTTTTTAAAAGGGGTCATCCGGAACATAATGGCCGCCCCTTCTTTATAAGGGGACACCAATGCCTGTTCACTGAACCGTAGAAAGGCCTGGGGTCTGGAAAAACGTCCATAAAAAAGACCCGTGGCAATAGCAAAACTCAGAAGACCCAGAAAAGCTTCAAAAGTGGAAACGGCACTGGTCATAAAACCGGTGGGACTGATCCGTCCATACCCCACTGTGGTAAACGTCTGAGTACTGAAAAAGAATACTTCTGAAAATTCCCACAGGTTATGCCTCTGTTCGATCCCGGCCAGATGTTCCACCCCGATCAGGTAATAGATACCGGCAAACACCAGATTGACGGAGATATAGATCAGCAACAACAACAGGAGAAACTTCCCGTTTTTCATACCCAGCATAGTGTGATACCAGCTGTAACG
>CALRQQ020000309.1:0-4790 GCA_943370345.1 Chitinophaga pinensis | reverse complement strand
AAGATGTAACTAATTTCATCCGAGAGCGAATCTTAAAAGGCATAGAAGTACAAGAACATTTTATTGCGCTATACTTGAATCAAGCCAACAAAATTATAGGCTATTACCACCACTCTACAGGCACGATAAACGCAACGATGGTAGACATAGAAATTGTGGCTGCTGTGGCGCTTAAAACGCTTGCCAAGTCGGTCATCATCTCTCATAACCATCCCAGCGGAAACCTTCAACCATCGGATGCCGATCGTATTCTTACTAAAAGAATAAAAGATGCTTTAAAGCTTTTTGATATTCAATTGCTCGATCATGTGATTGTCACTCGAGAAGGATATTTCTCTTTTTCTGAGCGTGGCGAGCGAGCACTGGGTACGCTTGGAGAAGTACCCAATGAACTCGAGCAAAAACTTCGTGCTGAAATATTTACTCAGCTCAAAAAAGTAACCCAGGCGAATGCCCCTAATATTTTTGAGATGCTTCAGTCAAAACAGGGCTATCAGCAGATTGAAAAAATGGTCATTGAAAAAGTCTTGCACGATCAAATGGTTCCTGCAGCTGTCATTCCACTCCTAGAATCTGAAATGCAATTAATCTGATGGACACCACTTCACCAAAATATTTAAGAGCTCGAATCGATATGATTCGTGATGTGCTATCAAAAGTAGATGCAAAGGATTTTAATACCTCGCTTCTTCGAAATGGAGTGTACCCAAAAGATAGAGATGAAGAAGCCGTAGTGGGAACTTACCTTGCTCAAAGAGAATATTCTAATGAACCTTTATCGTTTAGTGAGCTCTGCACGTTTAATACTTGGTTTGCTCGCCATCCTGAAAAGATTTGTGGACGAGAGGAATATACCAGCAGCAGAGAATTTCCAATTACGATCAACGGTAGTATGGTGGAAATCATCAGCACGCTGAATTATGCACTTGGTGATTTACAACTCTTGCTTGTTTTACCTGGCGATTGGGTAATCAAAATCTATGATCCCGAGCAGGAAGATTTCTTCGTACAATACAACTGTGGAGCATATATGATACAAGTGTTTACGCATGGCGTGGATTATAATTTTCAGATACATGATGGTGATCGTTTACTCGAAAACATCAACTACATGAGCATTACCGATGTGAATGAGCATGCACTGAAATTCATGAACGCTCATCCGCACCTGCACCAAAAGAATACTCTAGAACTAGAAGCCTTAGCGCTTGAACTTGAACTGCAAATAAAACGAATATGAGTTATCTATCCCACATACAAAATTTTAATGGATTAGGTTCGCTGAATCCATATACTTCAACAAACATTAAAGGCAATGCTCACATCATCGAGAAGGTATTAAAAGAAGCCCACTCCTTGAAAGGATTGGGAGAAGTAGAAAATAAAAAACTTTCCTTTTCTGAGGTAGTAACCAAATACAACAAAGGCATTACGGAAGAGGAAATCAAAGCGTGGATTTGGTACAAACGCAAACTCGGTGTACCGATGAATGGTTGGGAATCGTATTACATCAAAGGTGCTGGCAAAGCCTTAGAATCGCAGCTCTTTGATTTAGTAAAAGCAGGCGCTTTGTTTTATCATGCAGGCGAGCTCTTGCCTTTTCCGATATACACCTACGGGAATATGTACGACAGATTAGTGCAACTCGAAAAAGACAGGGAAGAAATCGAAAAACATTTTGGGACGGAATGTTGGGAGCAGCACAAACAAGTTATTGAGAAAGCTAAACCTGAACTTTTATCGGTGGAGAACACGGACGAGAAAGAGCGGCCCATCATTACCGCAATTTCAGACTTTGCAGTAGATCCAAATTTGTTTTTCATCTCGCAGGTTAAAGAGGAGTTCATGGATTTAGAAAACGCCGAGGAGCTCAAAAAAGTAAACGGAAAAGTAGAACGCAAAAAAGAGCGAGAAAAAATAAACATCCGATTTGATGGAGTGACAAAGTACACCCTTCAGCATGTATTTACTAAATGGTTATTCACGCTCAATGCCGATACTGATTTTGAAAAGAGTGCTGCTATTGACATTGCCGATTATTACCTGGCAAATCGTTCACTTCGAGATGATAAATTAACCAAGGAAGAAAAAGCAGAGATTAAAGCCAATGCTAGAATCGAGGGAGAAAAATTATTCTCTAAGTTTTTACATGAAGTGCTAACATTTGAAGACCAGCAGAAACTAAATTATTCCTGGAATAGGATGTACAACGGTCAGTCGGACATCAATTACTCTAAAGTGCCTATTGGCTTTGAATGTTCTGCTCGGTTTAAGTCAGGCATCTTACAGATTACTGACATCCAACGTGAAGGCGTAGCCTTTATGGAAGCTATGGGTTCAGGCATTAATGCCTTTGATGTGGGGGTAGGAAAAACGATGACAGCTATTGTTAACCTTGCGCATAATTTATACTCAGGAAAATGTAAACGACCTCTTGTTGTTGTGCCTAAGCCTACTTACAAAAAGTGGATGAATGAGATTATCGGTTATACCGATAAAAAAACTGGAGAGTATGTTTCAGGGGTTCTATCGCATACAGGCATCACGGTTAACGATTGGTATAACTTAGGAACAGATGTTATCAGTAAAATTGATCTTACGAGTCCAGTAGATGAACGATCAATTACGATGGTGACTTACGAAGGATTCAAACGATTAGGTTTTGGTGATTCCGTTTCGGATGAACTTTTCACTGAGCTGGTGAACATCCTTGGCCAGAGCAAAGAAAAATCATCTCGTGATAAAGAAATCGAATACCAAAAGTTTAGAGAAATGATTGGCGTAGGACAAAAGAACTCCATCGCTGACATTGACACATTAGGATTTGATTATGCCGTCATAGATGAGGCACACCGATGTAAAAATGTATTCTCATCTGTCAAGAGTGATGAAGAAGGAAACAAACGATACAACATCCAATCGGCAACATCCGAAACAGGTCAGAAAGCATTTTTATTATTGAGTTTCATTCAGCGCAAGTACGGTAGAAATACCATGCTCTTAACCGCTACTCCTTTTTCGAATTCACCACTAGAGATTTATTCCATGTTATCACTCGTAGCATATGATTCGCTCAGGGATAATGGTATCTCAAGTTTAGATACCTTCTTTGATTTATTTGTGCTACCAACCGTGGAATGGGCGGCGAATTACAAAGAAGAAATAGTCGAGAAAGAAGTGATAAAAAGTTTTACCAATCGCAGGATATTACAGAAGCTCATCTACAATCACATTCTATACAAAACTGGTGAAGAAGCTGGGGTAGTTCGACCAAAGAAAATCAACTTACCCCTACTCTATAATTTTGAGAACATAAAAGAACGATTACCACAGGACAAACAAGTACTCACTTACATCAACATGACCCCGATGCAGCGAGAGAACCAAAACGGAATCGTTTCGATGGCAAAGAAATCTACGAGTGGTAAACTGGACATGGGAAATTTGTTCAGGGCCCTAGCGTATTCCTTGGATAATGCATTATCCCCATTCTTGCTAAAAGGAACGCCTGAAGATTATAAAGATTTTGTATCGCAAAGTCCTAAGATTGCTTACGTGATGGAATGTATTCGCTCGGTAAAGGCCTGGCACGAAAAGCATTACGAGACAGCCAGCGGACAAGTGATTTACATGAACCGAGGTAAACTCTTTTTCCCTCTGATAAAAGAATACTTGGAAAAGGAAGTTGGTTACATGCAGGGCGTGATGTATGATAAAACAAAAGTAGATGAGGTCGAAATTATTTCTTCAGAGATCAACGATACCCGAAAAGAAATTATCAAAGAAGCCTTCTTAGATGGAGTGGTTAAAATCATTATCGGCACAGCAACCATTCGTGAAGGAATTGATTTACAAAAAAGAGGAACAGTGATTTACAACTGTTATCCTGAATGGAATCCTACCGATATCCGTCAGCTTGAAGGAAGAATTTGGAGGCAGGGCAATCAGTTCAAATACGTACGAATTGTAATGCCTTTAATTCAAGACAGCATGGATGTATTCGTATTCCAGAAGCTGGAAGAAAAAACTTCTCGTATCAATGACATTTGGTTCAGGGGTGAACGAGGAAACGTGCTGGATTTAGAGAGTATGGACGCGCAAGAAATTAAGCTAGCCCTCATTACCGATGTGGACCGATTGGTGAGAATGTTTTATGACCAGGCAAAAGAACAACTTATCAGAGAGCAAAGAAGAATATCGCTTGCCATAGAGGCAGTGAAAGAAGTAGAGCGAGACATCTCGGATTACAAAACATACCGAGAGAAAAGTTTAGAAGCCATACGAAATTTTCATACTTCGTTAATGAATGCAACCTTCATGCAAGGGAAGATGAAAGTAGCAGATGATGGAGAATTTGCTAACAAACAAGCAAAGAAGGGAAAAGAGCTCAAGGAAGACATCGAAGCATTAATCGGTACATCTGACCAGCAAGACAAAGATATCCTCGCTATGGGCAGGAAAATCGAATCCTCGTACACTTTACTTGGCGTTTACTTTCCCAATAGGTATTACTTATCGTATTTCAAAGTATACGTGAGTAAGGTTCGAAAAACAGAGCGAACTATTTTGAAACCAAAAGGCTGCTCATTAACGAGCGACTTAGCACCCATCCTTGCACAATACGAAGCAGAGAAACAAAACTTAATGCTACAAGCAGAAGAATTTAAAGGAGAAGAGGATTCACCAAAGTGGGCTTCGCTTCGAGTAGAAATTCAGCATAAGAAATCAGCCCTACAAGTGGAAGGAAAGAGTGCTGAAAACAGAGCCGAAGAATTTAATAGACTGAATTA
>CALRQQ020000308.1:0-4823 GCA_943370345.1 Chitinophaga pinensis | reverse complement strand
GATAGGAATAACGGGGGCTTCTTCCTGCTGGCCGAGTATCATCACGATCTTTTCTTCCACCTTGGGTTCCTCTTTTTTGGGAACCGGTTTTGCAAACGGATCCTTATGCTCAAAACCGGTAGCGATCAGGGTGATGCCGATCCGGTCATCGAGTGTACTATCATACCCCATACCCAGGATCACATCGGTATCCTCTCCGGCCTGCGTGAGCAGGTAGTTCTGGATCACTTCCACTTCGTCCATTGTGAACTCATGTTCGCCCTGGGCAGAATTGATATTGATCAGGATCCACTTGGCGCCATGGATCTCGCTGTCATTCAGCAGCGGGGAATTCAGTGCTTCTTCAATGGCTTTTTGTGCCCTGTTGTCACCGGATGCTTCCGCATTTCCGAGGATGGCCACGCCTCCGTTCTTCATTACGGTACAAACGTCGGCAAAGTCCACATTGATCTGACCGGTACTGTTGATCACATCGGTGATACACTTGGAGGCTGTTGCAAGTACATTATCCGCCTTGGAAAAAGCTTCCCGCATTTTCAGGTTGCCATACTGGTGACGCAATTTATCATTGCTGATCACGAGCAGTGTATCCACATATCCCTTCAGGGATTTGATCCCTTCTTCGGCCTGCAACTGACGCTTCTTACCCTCATAGGCAAAAGGAGTCGTTACGATCCCCACTGTCAGAATACCGAGATCTTTACAGATCTTGGCAATGATGGGTGCACCACCAGTACCTGTACCACCGCCCATACCGGCTGTGATAAAGGCCATCTTGGTATTCACTTCGAGTATACGCTTGATCTCTTCGAGTGATTCCTCTGTTGCCTGTCTTCCGATATCAGGATTTGCACCGGCACCCAGACCTTGTGTCAGGTGCGGCCCCAGCTGGATCCGGTTAGGGATCGGGCTGCAGGCGAGTGCCTGTGCATCCGTATTACAGATCACGAAATTCACCCCGTCAATCTGCTGGTTGAACATGAAGTTCACTGCATTACCGCCACCACCACCTACACCGATCACTTTCAGGATGGATGATTTTTCTTTAGGCAGATCAAAATGTATCATAATAAGAATTTAATAGTTGGATATTTGGTTAGTAGGAAGTCAAAAATCAATAGTAAAAATTAATAATCCGCTATCCGAAAAGCCATTCATTTCTAAACCTGTTCCTCTCCTGACTTTTGACTTTTTTATTTTTTTACTTTATAAATGTTTGTCTTCTTCTTCTTTAAACAGATCAATGATACCGTCCTTGAATTTGCCCCAGAAATTACTGAGTCCTTTACGGTTCTTCACATTATCTGCTGTGACTATATCAATGACGGGTTCAGGCAGTTCTTCCTCAGTCGTTTTCTTGAGTCCTTCAGGAACATCCACTTTACGGAAGTCCTTATCAAACTCTTTCCGGTTGTGTTCATAATCATCGTATCCTTTCAGGATAAGACCGATACAGGTAGAGTAGGTCGGCTTGGACAGTTCCTCGATATGACCACCGGCCAGGTGCTCATTTGGATAACCGATCCTGGCATTGAGTCCGGTAACGTATTCGGTCAGCTGGATCAGGTGTTTCAGTTGTGAACCGCCACCGGTAAGTATGATCCCGCCATTCAGGGCTTTATTATCAAGCCCTACCTGCTTCAGGTGATAGGTGACAAAATCCATGATCTCACTCATCCGGGCCTGGATGATGTTGGCCAGGTTTTTTACGCTGATCTCCTTGGCAGGCATACCGCGTAAGCCGGGTATGGTGATATAGGCATTGGCCTTGGCTTCATTGGCGAGTGCGGAGCCAAACTGGACTTTCATCTGCTCGGCCTGTGTTTTCAATACACCCAGACCGGTCTTGATGTCATTCGTGATATTCTCACCGGCAAAGGGAATTACTGCCGTATGTTTTAAGATGCCTTCATAGAAGACAGCCAGGTCAGTGGTACCACCTCCGATATCCACAATGGCCACACCGGCTTCCACATCTTCCTGTCCCATGACGGCAGAAGAAGAAGCCAGGGGCTGTAATACAAGGTCCTTGGTACGCAGTCCGGATTTCTCTACGCTGCGGTTGATATTACGGATGGCGTTCTTGTCGCCGGTAATGATATGAAAGTTGGCGCCGATCTTCACCCCGCCATACCCGATCGGGTTGGGGATATTCTGGAAATTATCCACGGTGAACTCCTGCGGGATCACATCGATGATCTGGTCGCCGGCAGGAATATACGTTTTGTACTGATCATCGATCAGCTGGTCGATCTCCCGTTGGGTGATCTCCTCGTCGGTACGCTGGCGTACGATATCGCCACGGGTCTGCAGGCTTTTGATGTGATGACCTGCAATGCCCACATATACTTCGTTGATGTCGAGGTCAGGATTGGAGGCAAAGCAATTGTCAAGGGCAGTCCGGATGGCTTTGATGGTTTCATCGATATTCAGCACCTGGCCGTGCTTCACACCGTTGGAGTTAGCTTTTCCGAAACCCAGGATCTCGAGTTTTCCATACTCGTTCTTCCGGCCGGCAATTACCGCGATCTTGGTGGTACCAATGTCAAGACCGACAATAATGGGTTGTTCGCTGTTCATAGTTGTTGTTTTAGTAGTTGTTTTTATCGAAATCGTTGTTGTTTTTAGTTGTATCCATTGTCAGTATCCACGCCCCGAGGCGGCATCACTGCCCTCGGTTGTTTCGGTGCCGGTTTATCCGGTTTCACCGGTTTCGGCTGCATATTCCGGCTGGCCGGAACAGGAGATTTCAAAGGGACGGGATTGGTATTCGTTGGTACTGTTACCGGTTTGTCAGAACCTTCCATGACCGGCATTTCATCCGGAGCATCTGTTTCAAGGGGGATGGCCAGTTTCGGCAATAATCTTGCCACAGTATCATTTTCGGTCTGTCTTGACTGTTGCAACAGCAATTCCACATTCCGACGAAGTTGCAAGGAATCCACTTTGGTATTTCCGGCGGCTCTTGATGCCACCACCTGTCCTTTGTATTGCACATCGATCACTTTGAAACGATCGAACCCTGTTTTGCTCAGCACTTCCTTGTAAAAGATCATCAGTCGTCCAAACTGCCGGTCGATCTGCTCCCCGGTACCCATCTTCACCAGATGATTACCCACCACCGGTATCATTTCAAAATTCCGGTCCGGTGTAATATCCATCTGCGCCACCTGTGCCAGCCAGAAAGAGTCGGCCACAATAAAATTGGCAGCGGCGGTTACTGTTGCCAGTAAGGCGCTGTCTTCTTTTGTCATTTTTCTGAACTCGGGGTAACCGGTAAATACTGGCAACCGGGCACTCCTCTTATCGGATAAAGGCAGTTTCTTACCGGTCTTATCAATATAAAAACTGTTGCCGGCGGTGGTAAATATCCTGGCCACCGGTTCTTCCTCAGTGATCGTCACATGCAGCACATCCTGATTATCGACATAGAGTTCGGCATCACTGATCCAGGTATTCCGCTCCAGAGTCTCTTCCAGGTCATGCAGGTTGAGTGAAGTGAGTGACTGACCTTTGATCACGCCATTGGCCGCTTTCATCAACAGCTGCTCCACATCCTTCTCATCCATAAAATAGTTCTTCTCCACCCCGCTGATACGGATCGTATAACCGGCACAATGCCCGTTGTCCTTTCTTGTGATGGCCGCCATCAGCAGGGTGAACATACCCGCGCCAATACATAGCCACACCGTGACAAAAAGGATCTTCCGTATCGTTTTCTTTGCGTTCACTTATAATTCCTTCAACAGGTCTTTTATGGGTTCAATTAAAGTATCAATATCTCCCGCTCCGGCTGTGATCAGCACCGCCCCGAATTCCTTATTCACTCCCGGCAGGTAATGTTGTTTGATCCAATCCGGCAGGGCCGCTTTATCCATCACCGCCTTATTCCCGTTTTGCATACGCTCCAGCACCATTTCACTGTTCACCCCTTCCACCGGCAGTTCACGTGCCGGGTAAATGGGAAGCAGAATCACTTCATCGGCCAGGTCCAGTACTTCAGCAAACCCGTCCGCATGATCGCGGGTACGGCTGAAAAGATGCGGCTGAAAAAGGACCGTACATTTTTTCTGTCTGAACAGGGTCCTTGCCCCAGTGATCAGCGCCCGCAATTCTTCCGGGTGGTGTGCATAATCATCAATGAATACGATCCGGTCATTTTTCAGGATATATTCAAAGCGCCGTTTCACGCCGCGGAAATTTTCCACCGCTGCTTTGATCTTCTCTTTTTCAATTCCCAAAGAACTGGCAATAGCGATCGCCGCCACTGCATTCTCGACATTGTGCATGCCTCCCATATTCAGTTTCACATTCTCGATCACTTCTTCCTGTAACACCACATCAAATTCATAACTGCCATTCATCATCCGGATATTACGGGCACAGAGGTCAGCCGCTTCATTCTGCAGGCTGTACGTGAAATGCTGACCGGCCTGCAACTCTTTTCCTCTTTTCAAACCAAACTGGCGGATCAGTAATCCTCCCGGTTTTATGGCTTTGCTGAAATCGATAAAGGCTTCTTCCATCGCTTCAGCCGTTCCGTAGATATCCAGATGATCGGCATCCATCGCCGTGATCACTGCCACATCCGGACTCAGTTTCAAAAAACTCCGGTCGTATTCATCGGCTTCGATCACACATACATTCTTTTCACTGCTCCAGAAATTCGATCCGTAATTCACCGCAATGCCTCCCAGGAAAGCATTGCATCCGAAACCACTGTCGCGCAGCAAATGCGCGGTCATGGTTGTAATGGTCGTTTTGCCATGGGTACCGGCAATACAGATATTAAAAGAACTTTTACTGATCAGCTGTAACACATC
>CALRQQ020000307.1:0-4901 GCA_943370345.1 Chitinophaga pinensis | reverse complement strand
ATCATCGGGCTTTTGATAGTTACCAGGTTGCTGGCAGCAGGCTCGGCAGCTTTAGGTTTCTCGGCAGCTGCAGCGGCTGAAGCCGGGGCAGCAACAGGTTGGGGAGCAGCTATCGCTACGGGCGCAGCTTGTACCGGGGCAGCAGATACCACCTGGGTCACATGATCCTCTTTCTGTTTGATGGTGACACGGAAATCCTTTTGCTCAATCGTTAGTTCGCCAATATTCGATTTGTTGACCATTTTGATCAACTCCTGAATTTGCTTAAAATCCATGTTTTTCAATTTTGTAGATGTTTTGATTTTACAAAGCCTTATGCTTCCGTCAGTATATCCGGTGGACCTGCTTTCTGCAGGACCAGCCATATTTCCTGACCAAAAGGGATGCTAAGGTAAGTAAATCAACATGAGAAAATCAATGAATTTTAACAGTTTTTGACCTAAAATGGCCCAAAATCAAACAAAAATGGCCCAAATCAGGGTGATTTTGGGCCATTTTTTATTAAATAGAAATTTTATTCTTTTACCCTTTCCACATACTCACCCGTCTTGGTGTTTACCCGGATCAGCTCGCCTTCATTGACAAAAAGCGGAACATTCACTGTACCTCCGGTTTCTACAGTTGCTGGCTTCAGGGTACGGGTCGCAGTATCACCTCTAAGGCCGGGCTCAGTATACGTAACTAATAAAACGATCTTGTCGGGCAGCTCCACACTCATCGGAAGTTCAGTTTCGGTATTGAAAAGTACACTAACCTCCTGCCCGTCTTTCAGGAACTGAGGAGCGTCTACAAGCGTTTCCTGAATGGCTACCTGCTCAAACGTCTCGGTATCCATGAAGTTGTACCCTGTGTCATCCTTATAAAGAAACTGGTAACTTTTCCGCTCTACCCGTACTGGGAAGATGTTATCGCCTGAGTTCCAGGTCTTTTCAATGCTGCGATTGTTGTCCACCCCTTTCAGTTTGGCCCACACTTTTGCGGCGGCCCTGGCGGTCTTGTTTTCTCCGAATTCTACGACAGTGTATAAACTCCCATCAAGCTTGATGATGAGTCCCCTGCTGATGTCTGCTGTTGATGCCATTTGATTTCTTTTTAGAGGCGGCAAAGATAAGGGAGGAATGCCGCAATACAATAGTCCTCTTAATCCTAGATTTCCTTCACTTTTACTCCCTGGCCCTGCCGGTCCGATACCCGATTCGATCTATCTTTGACCAATGAAAAAAACGATCCTGCTACTCGTCTTGGCCCTGATGGCGCTACAGTCCTTTTCCCAGAAAGACAGCATTCAGGCCCCATATAAGCGGTTTCCCGGTTTCCCCCCGATCAGCCTGCTGCTCCCTGACGGAGTTTCCTATTTTACCAAAAAGGACCTGCCCGCCAACAAATCCGTGCTGCTGATGTTGTTCAACCCTTCCTGCTCCCATTGCCAGGAAGAAACCAAACAGATCACAGCCAATATCGGTAAGTTCAGCAATGTGCATATTGTAATGTGTACACCGATGCCACTGGATTCCATGCTGGCGTTCCGGGAAAAATACAAGCTGGCCAACTTTAAGAACATTACCGTCACGCAGGATAATAAAACCATGATGCCCACTTATTTTATGATCAGCAACCTGCCTTTTCTGGCGTTTTACAACCGGAAGAAAGAACTCCTCGGGACGCATGAAGGATCAATGAGCATTGAAAAAATGCTGGCCATGTTCAAAAACTGACCATTGTCAGGTCAAAAACAACCAGCATCCGCTACCTTTGCGCCGTCCGCAAAAAGCGGCTATGGAAAAAGTAAATAATTATTCATTTAAATAAACGTTTTTACACATGAAAGTAACTGTTGTAGGCGCTGGTGCAGTAGGAGCTACCTGTGCTGATAATATTGCCCGTAAAGAACTCTGCCAGGAACTCGTATTACTGGATATCAAAGAAGGCGTTGCCGAAGGTAAGGCACAGGATATGATGCAGACAGCCACCCTGCTGGGTTTTGATACCAAGATCACCGGCAGCACCAATGACTATACCAAGACAGCTGGCAGTGATGTAGTGGTGATCACGTCAGGTCTGCCCCGTAAACCCGGTATGACCCGCGAAGAACTGATCGGTGTGAATGCGGGTATTGTGAAAGGTGTATGTGAAAATATCCTCAAGCACTCCCCCAATGCGATCATCATCGTGATCAGCAACCCGATGGACACCATGACCTACCTGGCCCTGCAATCCACCGGACTTCCCAAAAACCGTATCATCGGTATGGGCGGTACACTCGATAGCAGCCGTTTCAAATATCAACTGAGCCAGCACCTGGGTTGCAGTCCGGCCGATCTGAACGCCGTTGTGGTAGGCGGACATGGTGATACCACCATGATCCCCCTGATCCGTCTGGCTACCTGGAACAGCGCCCCTGTTACCGATTTCCTGAGTGCAGAACAACAGGAAAAGATCGTAAAAGACACCATGGTGGGTGGTGCTACCCTTACTGCTCTGATCGGTACCTCTGCCTGGTATGCACCCGGAGCTGCCGGTGCGGCCCTGGTAGAATCCATCCTCCGCGATGAGAAAAAACTCTTTACCTGTTGCGTGGCCCTCGATGGCGAATACGGACAGAAGGATATTTGCCTCGGTGTTCCTGTTACCATTGGTAAAAATGGCTGGGAAAAGATCATTGATTTCAAACTGAATGAAACAGAACAGGCGGCTTTCAACAAAAGCGCCGACGCAGTCAGAAGCATGAATGATGTGCTGAAGACTTTATAATCTGTTTACAAAGTTGTGTAAACAAAAAAAGGCTTTGATTGTCATGACGGTTAACAACCCCATGCGATCAGAGCTTTTTTAATTTGATCCTGTGACTATATCACCTTAAAACAAAAACAAGATGCGTGCCATTATCCTCTGCCTCCTGCTCGGATTGCGTTTATTCAGTACTGCACAAACAGCCCTGCAGCCCGGCTTTATCCCGGAAGAATATGCCGATCTCCTGTCCATCGCATTTCATGGCAGCAGTATACCCGATTCTGTGGAAAGGAAGAGCAAGAAGGACCGGTATGAACTCCTTTTCCGATCCCCGGAAGTTGGGCTGAAGAACCGTTGGACCCTTTTTCTCCGCAACGATAATGTGGCGGTGATCAATATACGCGGGACGGTGAAAAATGCCACGAGCTGGTCCGCCAATTTTTATGCCCCGATGATACCAGCCACCGGGTCATTACAACTCGACGACAGTACGGTTTTTAATTACCAGCTCGCAGAGAACCCCGGTGCGGCTGTACATGCAGGATGGACCATTGCGCTTGGACACCTGGCCCCAACGCTCATGGAGCAGATCCTAAAGCTGTATAAAGAAAAAAACACCCGGCAGTTCATCGTCAGCGGACATAGCCAGGGAGGAGCGATCGCGTTTCTTACCCGGTCTTTCCTGTACTATGAACAACAAAAAGGCAATCTCCCCAACGACCTTGTGTTCAAAACCTATTGCAGCGCCGCACCTAAACCGGGTAATCAGCCCTATGCCTATGATTTTGATTTTATTACCCGGGGAGGTTGGGGGTTGACGGTGGTAAATGCCTATGACTGGGTCCCTGAATCCCCTTTTTCAATACAGACATTAAGCGATTTCAATCCTGCAAATCCGATGGCTGATATTAAATCCATCCTGAAGCAACAGAAATTCCTGATAAGGGTGGCTGGCAATATGGTGTACAACAAACTGGAAAGAAAACCCCGAAAAGCCCAGCGCAAACTGGAAAAATACATGGGACACAAATTGTACAAAATGGGGATACGGAAAACATTAACCCAATTGAAAGAACCGGCATATGTGCACAGCAGCAATTATATGCGGGCCGGTACCCCGGTGATCCTGATGCCGGATGCTGCTTATAGGGAACAATTCCCCAGTGTGGGAAAAGACAAGTCATTTATACACCACCTCTACAACCCGTACAGTTACCTACTGAAAAGCATTTATAAGCTACACTGATCATTGTTTCGTGATAAGATAACAAACCCTGAACAGGCGGCCTTCAAAATCAAAGGGCGTGGTAGCCCGGGTGATGTCTTTAATATGCGGGGATTGGATCTTATCTGCATCCAGCACAAACTTTCTGAAGTTGGTACTGAAAAATAATTGTCCGCCCGGCTTCATAGTCAATAGGCAATCATTGATGAGTTCCGCATGATCGCGTTGTATATCGAGAATATCCTCCATTCTTTTGCTGTTGCTGAACGTGGGAGGATCCATCACCACCAGGTCAAAATAACCCGATGGCAGGGTTTTGAGGTATTGTTTAACATCTGCATGAACGGTCTTGCAGATCGTCGTGTCATTAAAACCGTTCAATGCCAGGTTCCGCTCCGACCAGTTCAGATAGGTCTTTGATAAATCCACTGTAACCACTTCACTGGCCCCACCGGCTGCGGCATACACAGAAAAGGAACCTGTATACGCAAAAAGATTGAGTACTTTTTTCCCTGCTGATAAACCACGCACCTGCTGACGCGTAAGCCGGTGATCAAGGAACAGGCCTGTATCAAGATAATCACTGAGATTGACGTAAAATTTCAGGCCGTTCTCCTCCACCTCAAACTCGTGTTGCACTGCATCATATTTCTGGTACTGTCCTAAACGTCCGGGTTTACGCTGACGCAATTTGAGAAAAACATTGGCCTTCTCAACGCCCAGGATATCCGTGATCACCTCCAGGGTATGTTCCATCCAGCCATCATGCTCCTCCTCCGTCAAACCATGCCGGCGTTTATACTCTGCCACATATAATTTTTCACCATACAACTCAATACAAAGAGGAAACTCCGGAAGATCATGATCATAAATACGGTAACAGGATACCCCCTGCCGCCTGGCTTGCTTGCCCAGGTGCCGGTAAACCTTCGTCAGCCGGTTACGG
>CALRQQ020000306.1:0-4905 GCA_943370345.1 Chitinophaga pinensis | reverse complement strand
GAAATAAAAGCGGGATACTTCGCGGGCTGTTTTTCTGGCCGGCAGGTCAAGCTTCGCGTATGTTTTTTTACTGGCTTCCAGGGCAGCATCATTCCGGGCTTCCTCAGTGGCCGCAGTGACAGGGGTTACCAGTTCATCAAGGGTTACTTTACTGTTGTCTTTTACAACTGACGGACCGGACGGGATGCTGTCGGTATGTAAAGCCATTTCTTCGCTTTTCCCGGAAGGTTGGGTGATCCGGATAGCTGTCAGACCAATAGTTACCAGTAATGCTGCAGCTGCGGCATATCGCCACCAGGGGATCATTCTTTTTACAGGAGCCTGCTCAGCGGCATCCAGTCCGCGGGCAATTTTTTGCCAGGTGCCGGCCGGAGGGGCCTGTTCTGCTGCAGCCAGTTTTTCACCAATGCTGATTTCTTCGAGCCCCGTCAGGATCCTGTTCCAGTTCTCAGAAGCAGGGATCACTTCGGTGTTGTAGAGCTGACTGCCAATAGAATTGAATTTCTCCTGTTCTTCCAGTTCCGCAACGATACGCACCCAGGCGGCCGGGGGTGGGGGCACTTCGTGATTCAGCAATGTATGGCGGATCTTTTCACTCATGATTTTGTACTTATTCCTCTTTGCCGGTCAATATGGTTTCTGACCATGTCCTGAAGGATGACTTTAGCCCTGGACAACTGCGATTTACTGGTACCTTCACTGATGCCTAACTGATCGGCGATCTCTTTATGTGTGTACCCTTCGACCACATACATATTGAAGACCGTACGGTATCCGGGACTCAGTTCCTGCACCAATGCCATGATATCCTTGGCAC
Organism: Chitinophaga pinensis; assembly: GCA_943370345.1. GTDB lineage: Bacteria > Bacteroidota > Bacteroidia > Chitinophagales > Chitinophagaceae > JJ008. The sequence continues at coordinate 4,088 of CALRQQ020000306.1, read as the reverse complement.
CCAGTTCATCCAGTACGGATATGTATTTCCCCTCGATCGTATTTTCTTCTTTTTCTGTTACGGGCAACAGGTATTTCTTTCTGCGGAAATGCTCGATGGCCGTATTGACAAAGATCCGGCGGATCCAGCCCTCAAATGAGCCTTCATTCCGGAAACTGTCCAGCTTCTTAAAGACTTTGATAAAGCCTTCCTGAAGGATGTCCTCGGCTTCTTCGGCATTTCCGGCATAGCGGAGGCAGACAGCATACATCCGGGGGGAAAACCGGCGGTACAGTTCTTCCTGCATGCGCCGGTCACTTTGCATGCATCCTCTTATTAGGTCGCTGTCACTTATATTTTGGTTGCGTTCAGGTGTCAAGATTTGGTGGTTTTATTACAGGCTATTCAAAAATGCTACCAGTTTTTCAGTGGCCTTCTTCCGGTGACTGAATCGGTTCTTTCCCCCCATGTCCATTTCGGCAAAACTCAGGTCTGATCCCTCCGGAACAAACACCGGATCGTAGCCAAAACCGTTATTTCCCCTTTTTTCAAGGATGATCCGGCCTTCACAAACGCCTTCAAACAGGATTTCCCGGCCATTAATTAACAAGGATATAAGGGTCCTGAAACGGGCACGCCGGTCGGACTGGCCCTCCAATTTGCTAAGCAGTTTATCAATATTGGCCTCAAAAGAACGACCCTCTCCGGCATACCGGGCACTTTTTACGCCGGGTTCGCCTCCCAATGCATCCACTTCCAGACCAGTGTCTTCACTGAAACAATCCATACCCGTCATTTCATGGATCGTTTTTGATTTGGTGCGGGCATTCTCCTCCAGCGTATCGTAAGGTTCCGGAATATCAATATCGATCCCGGCTTCCTTCAGGGTGATCAGTTCCAACGGCCCTTTCAGTACGGAGCGGATCTCATCAACTTTATGCTGGTTGTTGGTGGCAAATATCAGTTTCAACGTAATTGATTAAAGCGTGAAAATTTTTTTCAGGTTATTCCAGAGCTGTGTTTTCAGGGTCCGGTCATTTTCCATACCGGCCAGGTCCGCACACCAATGATAGGTGGTGCCGTTGAAAGCCTGAAGCTGGAAAGCCGGAAAAGCAAGTGGCAGACTGATGGAAGCCGGTTCAATGCCAAATAGCAATACATGGGAACTGCTGAATGTGGCCAGTAATTCCTTATACCCGATACCCGGATTGTGGTGGAGGTTGACAATGGCCACATCCGCAATACTCAGTTTGCAGGCCGCCAGTATACCCGTCAGGAATTTCAGTTCTTCATCGGGCAGGAACACCACTTCCCGGTGACTGACCAGTACCAATACTTTTCGTGCATTACTGCCAAGAGATTTGATCGGAGCTATGGCCGAAGCTGCAGGCACTGTGGCCGGCGCAGAGTCCTTGGCCGGCACTGCTGCTACAGGAGATGAACTGCCTGCTGACACAAGGTGGTCCTTATACAAACCGGCCAATGCGGCCGGGTTCAACTGAATATGATTAATATCCATGGTTTCGGGGTAAAAGTACAAATAGCTGTTCGCTTTTTTTTCGTTTCTTTGAGGTCCAAAAATAAACTTTTATGACGGCAGCTATGGATATTTCAGTAACCCGGGTGGAAAGAAGCAAATTGCAGGACCTGGATATGGAAAATCTGCCTTTTGGAAAGTATTTCACTGACCATATGCTGGAGGCAGATTTTGAGAACGGTGAATGGAAAAATATCGAGATCAAACCCTATCAGCCACTCTTACTCAGTCCCAGTGTGGCCGCTCTTCATTACGGACAAGCCATCTTTGAAGGGATCAAAGCCTATAAGGACCGGGAAGGACATCCGTTTATCTTCCGACCGTACGATAATCATAAACGGTTCAATATTTCTGCGGAGCGGATGCAGATGCCTGCAGTACCGGAAGAATTATTTGTAGAAGGAATGCGCCGGCTGATCGAGCTGGACCAGGCCTGGATCCCGATGAAGAATGATTTCTCCCTGTATATCCGTCCGTTCATGTTCTCCTCAGATGAACTGATCGGAGTACGTCCTTCGGATAATTACAAATTCATGATCATTCTGAGTCCTTCAGGTCCTTATTATGCTGCACCCATGCGCATCTATGTGGAAGAAAAATATGTAAGAGCGGTACCTGGCGGGGTGGGATACGCCAAAGCTGCAGGCAACTACGGGGCGGCCATGTATGCTACGGCCGAAGCGAAGAGAAAAGGATACGACCAGGTATTATGGATGGATGCCTTTGAGCATAAATATGTGCAGGAATGCGGAACGATGAATGTCTTCTTTATCATCGGTAATACGGCCATCACCCCGGGATTGGAACAAGGTACCATTCTTGGCGGAGTAACCCGTAACAGTGTGATCACCCTGTTGAAAGAAATGGGAGTCACTGTAGAAGAAAGAGATCTGAGTATCGATGAAATTGTTGCTGCTTACAAAGCAGGTGAACATATGGAAGTGTTTGGTACGGGTACTGCTGCCACGATCTCACCGATCAAAGAACTGGGTTATAAAGATATGTCCATGACCTTTGACCTGGATAAATGGAAGATCGCTCCGGCTATCAAGAAAACGATCACCGATATCCGGGAAGGCCGGCTGGCAGATACACATAACTGGATGTTCAGAATTTAACAGAAAACCTTATTTTTAAAGGGCTGTTTCAGGCGATTGTTTCCCCGGATATTCAAGGGGATAATTGCTGCTGACAGCCCTTTTTCGTTTTACCTTTCCTGCCGGAATTCACCGGTTGCCTGTCATCCGATAAACCAAAACAAACACCAACACTTCATGCAAGTACGCCTGTATTTTATTACCATTTTATGGCTTCTGCTGAACCAGGCATCCATACATGCTCAATATTTACCCATCCCCCTGACGGGCTTTACCCAGGATGCCGTGGCTGAAGCAGGACCTAATTCGATCTCCACTACTACAATGGCGGTGGATGGAGGCTCATCAAATAAGGTCATGTACACGACCGCCTTTCGTACTTTGACCGGGATCGGTGGCGGCGGTTTGCCGGATAATGGGCTGTTTACAATTGGTACGGATTCGTATCAGCTGGCTCCCTATAACGGTAATAATGCAACCTATGTCAAAAGAAATGAGACCTTTTCTCTTGATCTGGTTACACCGGCACCTTATTCCGGACTTCGGCTTGTTGCGTTAAGTACAGAAGGTACCAGTCTGCTCAACATTACGGTCACTTTTACGGATAACTCTACAGCGGTCTTTCCCAATATTACGTTATCTGATTGGTTCAATGGTACCGCTAATCTCATTGTTCAGGGTATTGGACGTTGTGACCGTTCCGCAGGTCCTGCTTATAATGCAGATGGGTTTTCCACCAATCCACGGATATATTATATCCCGCTCACTATGGCCTGCACGGATATTGCAAAATCCGTTCGTACCATCACGGTGGCCAACATCACCACTGCCGGATCAAATGCGCCTTTTCCCAATACCGTTGTACTGGGTTTGTCTGGGACCACGTATAGCCGTACGGTAACACCCGTGATCACCCCTTCCGATTGTAATGGTCCGAATGGAAGTATTGCGCTGACGGTTACCGGCAGTGCATCGCCTTATACGTACTCATGGAATACGACCCCGGTACAGGCCACTGCAACGGCTATCGGATTGGCTCCCGGAAATTACAGTTGTACCATTACCGATGCCGGAGGCTGTATCAGTACCTATAACGGGGTAGTGCCCCTGAACAACAATGCGGTCATAACGGCCACTGCAGCACCGGCTTCTTTCTGTGCAGGACTATCAACCACATTAACAGCTTCTGCGACCACAGGTATAATGACCAGCTGGACCTGGACACCCGGTAATCTCGGAGGAGCCTCAGTTTCTGTTACCCCTGCCGGTACCACAACGTATACAGTAAATGCGGGTAATGCCCTTGGCTGTTCAGCCTCGGCACAGGTGACTGTTACCGTGAATCCGTTGCCGGCAGCACCTGTTTTATCAGATGTGGCCGTCTGTCCGGGGAATTCGGCTATCCTTAATGTGCAGGGGCCTCAGGCAGGGATCGTGTACAACTGGTATGCATCGGCAACGGGCGGTACCAGTAT
>CALRQQ020000305.1:0-4938 GCA_943370345.1 Chitinophaga pinensis | reverse complement strand
ATGATCTGGGAGGGGGGACATTTGACATTTCTGTTCTACGTATCAATAGCGGTATTTTCGAAGTCCTCTCCACCAATGGAGATACATACCTTGGCGGGGATGATATTGACCGGACGATTGTTCAGTACTGGACATCAGCTGCAGGTATAACATCAGAAGAATTGACCTTGCATAAGCAGTTGTCGCAGGAACTCCGCTTGCTTGCCGAAACCGCCAAGATCGCACTCAGCAATAATGATCATTATACCGGCATGGTGGCCGGGCAGGAATTCAGCCTGACCAGAGATCAGTTAGAGCAACTGATCAAACCATTGGTAGATCGTACCATTGCCTGTTGTGCCAATGCCATGAACGATGCCGGTCTTGCAGTAAGTGAGATCGATGAAGTGGTGATGGTGGGCGGCTCTACCCGTGTGCCATTGGTAAAGAATACCGTCAGTTCCTTTTTTGGTAAGCGGGTTCATGATTCGCTCAACCCCGATGAAGTCGTGGCATTGGGCGCTGCTGTACAGGCCGATATATTAGCTGGAAACAATAAGGACCTTCTTTTACTGGATATCACCCCACTTTCACTGGGAATTGAGACCATGGGCGGCCTGATGGATGTGCTGATCCCGCGAAACTCCAAAGTTCCTTCCAAAGCCGGAAGGCAATATACCACGCAGAAAGACGGGCAGGGAAGTATGCGGATCAGTGTATTCCAGGGCGAACGAGACCTGGTGAAGGATAATCGTAAACTGGCGGAATTCAATCTTACCGGCATACCGGGAATGCCCGCCGGCTTACCCAAGGTTGAGGTTACTTTTCTGGTAAATGCCGATGGCATACTTACCGTAAAAGCAAAAGAACTGCGCAGTGGTGTGGAGCAAAGTATAGAGGTGAAACCGCAATACGGACTTACAGATGCAGAAGTGGAGAAAATGCTGATGGAATCCATCACGCATGCGAAGGAGGATATTCAAACCCGTGCGTTGGTAGAAGCACAGACCGAAGCATTGCAGATCATTGAAACCACACGACAGTTTATTCAACGAAATACCGGTTTCCTTACCGCCGCAGAACTTACCGAAACGGAGAAGGCCATCGAAGAACTTTCCCGTTTGCGGGAAGAAGGAACAAAGGATCAGATACAGGCCGGCGTTGAAAAGTTAAATGAAATATCAAGGCCTTATGCCGAACGCCTGATGGATACGGCCGTGGCAGCTGCCTTAAAGGATAAGGCGATCAAATAGCCTCCATGTTGGCTATCAGGCACCAGTCGCCATCACAGTCCACACAATCTGATTGGGTAAGACCGGTTGCCTGTTGCAGGTATTCCTTCTCCGGAAAGAAATGTAAGTGCAGGTCAAGGGTATAATAAAAATATCGTTGACGTGGCGTTATAATGATCAGTTGTTTACGGGTCACTCTTTTTAATTCTGCAATAGCTTTTTCAAGATCGGGCAGATGCTCGATCGTATGATGACAGGTGACGATGTCGAATGATTGATCGGGGAACGGCAATTGATAAATGGATCCCTTTTTAAAAGTAAAGGGCCGGTTTATTGCATCCTCTTCAAAAACATCGCAACCGGTAAGCTGAAGATCGTTTCTTTTTTTTCCTACAACCGATAACCAGTGTCCTCTGCCGCATCCAACGTCAAGTAAACTGATGGCTTCCGGGTCAAGTTGTGCCAGCATGCGTTGTATGCTTTTTTCGTTCAGGTCGGTAGGCCGATCCGTAGCCCGGCAATCCAGTTCCCGGTATACCTGATTGAATTCGTCTTCAGTCAATCCCCAGGCGATCTTTTTGAAATCCATATACAGGGATAGTTTCTTCCCCTTGAACCAATACCAGAAAAACGGGTACATGAACCAGCGGCTGTCCCGGATGAAACCCGGCAGGCCTTCATCCATTAATTTACGGATCGTGTTAGTAATGCTTCGGTTCAATGGGTAATGTTGATTTTCTGCTAAAGTAAAGTAATCCACTTACTGTAAAAAAAAGGGATATAATAGCCGTAAGTTTTATCAGATCTGATTTATAACGGAATTGAACGGCAGATCTGCCTTCACCCACACGAATCCCCATAAAACTTATATTCACAGGGACAGGTGTTACGGGCTCTCCATTCAGGAGGATCTCCCAGTTCGGGTAATGATTTTGCATCAGTACAAGTAATCGTGGGGATGCGGTCCATGTTGTGATCTCAAATCCGTCAGGAGCGAACTTCTCAATCCGGAGGCTGTCCTGGCTGTTTGCCGGCTTGTTGAATAATAATGCACGTGGCAGGTCTGCTAATGCAGCTCTGTGTGGGTTTCCGGATTGTACAAATAGGGCACTGTCTTTTGTTTCCCAGATACTGTCCGCCAGATAGGCCACCGGGTTCTGTAAGATCTTTTCCCGTAATCCGGTATACTTCCAGAATTGCTCCTGCCATTTCAGGTTGGACGGGGTAATGATATACTCAACGCGTCCGGGTTTTTTGCTATACGGATTCAGGCAGCCGATCTGATCGAAATATTTCATGCCATCAACCGCATTTTCAGCAAGGGAGGTGTTCAGTGAAGGTACCGGGTATCCGGCTGGCTGAGCTTTTTGTATCGTGTGGGTTACGGTTGGCGATGCCACCCGGTAATACGTAAGCGGGAGCATCAATTGTGCTACAATGGCCATTTCTATGATGATCACTGCCGGGATCAGAGATCGTAAACGGTCCAACGCCGAAAGCCGGTAAATGATAATGCAAATGATAGCTGCCAGTAATGCATTCAGTGTAAGGAAATCAGCGAAAGTGAAATTGCCAAGAAATGTTTTCACGGAACCACGGTCTTTGAGTCCGGTAATCCATTCCGTACCCGTCGTGAAACGACTGAACCAGATGACGATGGTAAAAGTCAGCAGTGAAAGGATTGCGGCGATCAGGGAAAAACGAATCAGACTACTTTTATAAGAATCGGGTTTTTTAATGTAGTCATCGATCGCAAAAGCGGCCAGCAACTGTCCGGCAAAAAGAAAGAATAGTTTTGCATTGGCAGGGTGCCGGAAACTGTCTGTAAAGGGCAGCAGGTAATAGCAGATAGTCCGGATCACTCCTGTTTTACCCAAACTGAAAAGCAGAAAGAAGATAAATACAGCGATCAGGAATCTGGCGATGGGTGGTTTTTTTTCACCCCGGACCCAATAAAGGATAAAGAACAAAAGCGGAAGAATGCCCATATAACAATTCCGGATCAGGGGATCGGTTAACTGTCCGTTGTCGATCCGTTGTACCGGCCACGGATAAATAAAAGATAACAGGTTGGCCGGAGAAAGAGAATTGGTCATTGCCAATTCCAGACTGATTCCTGATCCCCGGTTGAATGTTTGCAGAAAAGGTATGTAAGACAGCAGGGCGGGTAAACAGATCAGCAGGAAACTGATACCACTGATCAGTAGTTGCTTTCCAAAAACACGTACACTTTTTTTTGATCCGGCTTTTTTCTGATACCGGAAAAAGGCGAATAGTATATAGGCGAGCAACAAATAACCCGTCAGGATCACATCGGCCGGATAAGCCGATAATAATAGTAAGGAGCTGCTGGCACCCAGCATGAATGCATCTTTTATGGTGAAAGATCCAAAACAACGGAGTGCAGTATAAAAAACCAACGGGAGGTAGGCTGCGGCATACAGCCAGTTGAGAAATTGCCCGGCATCCGTCAGGTAGCCATTCAGCATCCAGGCGGCGGCAATACTGATACGGGTGATCCGGTTCAGGCCAAAATACCCGCAAAGCAGGTGCATGCTGATGCCTGAAATGAAAAGGGTCAGTAAGGTCTCTGCCTGTAACAGGTAAATGTCATAGGTCCGGAAAAGACTCAATACAAATACAACCGGGTTCCATACTCCGGCCTGCATATCTGCATGCAGCGGATACCCAAGGTTGATATAAGGCGACCAGAAAGGGAACATCCCATGCTGCAGGGCTTCGCTGCTGTTGAAGCGCATTGCCAGGAAGTAGTTGATCGCGTCACCTTTTATGCCACATATGAACAAGGAGAGAGGCCAGTAGGCCAGCAGGGTAACAGCCAGCAGAATGGCATAATCACGGAGGGTATCAAACCTATTCGGTTTCATGATCAGTTATAAAGTTTTTTCAGGACAAATATCTCCCGCAGGATCCGGAAGAAATGATACCACCTGATCTTAGAGCCTTTTTGTTCTTTCCATTGAAGGAGGGGTTCTTCTTTTCCATTCTCATTCAGTGGGCCATAGAGCTGATGCAGCCGGCAGATGACCTCCACATCAAACAACCATCGTGTCCTGAATGGGTTTTCAAATACGGGTTTTGCCGTATCCCGGGTAAAGAGTTTGGCGCTGCATTGCGTGTCGTACACATCCAGCCGGATCATTGATCCGACAATAGTGGCAATGATACGGCTGTAAAAGTGACGCCATTCATTCCGTTGAATATTGGCCCCTACTTTTTTGATACGGCTGCCAAAAAAAAACCGGAAATCACTATCACGGAACAATTGTGATAAGCGGTAAAATTCATCCGGGGTAACCGCCATATCAGCATCCATAAAACCCACGATCCCGTTTTCCTTAGCAATGGCGTGTAATATCCCGGTCCGGACGGCTTCTGCTTTTCCTTTCCGGCCATTGTGTTGCAGTACGTGCACACGTTCCGGGTAATCGGTCTGTAGTGCTCCGATGAGGTCGTTGGTTTGGTCCGTACTTCCGTCATTGACAAACACCAGCTTTATTTCTTCATGCCGGTCAAGAAAACCGGACAGCGTCGCTACCGGCAGCCTGCCCGCTTCATTGTAACATGGTATGATTATCGAGAGGGTTTGCATATACAATAGCAGGTTAATCCGGGTATCCTGATGCCTGCCCGGGAAAGATACCAAGTAAATTTAAATTCGGCGACCATCAGTTTCTTTAATACAGATGAAATGAATGTTCCCCTT
>CALRQQ020000304.1:0-4947 GCA_943370345.1 Chitinophaga pinensis | reverse complement strand
ATAAGCTCCTTCGGCATGTACCAGTTCGCCCAACATACCCTGACGGGCCATATTGAGGGTCAGCAGTTCAAAAAAATCATAGCAACAATTCTCCAGCATCATACAATGCTGTTTTGTTTTTTCAGAGGTCTCAACCAGTTCCCATAATTCATCCATGGTCTTACCGGCCGGTACTTCCGTAGCCGCATGCTTTCCATGGCGCATGGCATATAAGGCCACCGGGGTATGCATATGCCAGGGGGTGGGGGTGTAAACCAGGTCCACATCATTACTTTCACAAAGGGCTTTATACCCTTCCTCCCCGCTGTATTCTTTGGCTTTAGGACGCCCCATTTTTTCCAGTGTTTTCTGGGCAGCCGTAACCCGGTCCGGATATTTATCACAAAGGGCGGTGATCTCCACGCCGTCAATAAAACTCAGACGTTCCACTGCATCCGATCCCCGCATACCCAGTCCTACCACCCCGATCCGTACCACATCCAGTTTGGGGGCTGCATAGCCACACATATTGAAACGCTGGCCTTTTTTCTCATAGGTGTCGGAGCGTTCCATCTGATCGTCAGAAGCACCTGTAACCCGGGCCAACGAAGGGATTCCCGTTGCTAAAGCTCCGGTTCCAATGGCTATTTTCTGTATAAAATTTCTGCGGCTGTTGGACATAGCAAACAAATTTAGGTTACTGCAATTTCCTGAATTTATCGGGTCAAAACAGGATTACCGTTAAAATGGCACAATCGTTTGACTCAGCGGATTACTTCGGCTATCACCGGTTGCTGGCTCTCATTCCCGCAGCGGTCCACGGCCGTCAAGCGTACTGATGTCATGGCCAGCCTGGTCTTATCCAGCATCTTTTCAATGGGCAACGCTATATGATCCGTTTGCTGATTGAGGATGGTATATTCTTTGACCTTTCCTTCCCCGTATTCAAAATAGATGACCCAGCGAAATACATCGTTGATATCCGGGTGGGTCCAGTTGATATGAGCCATCCCGTCTTTTACCAACAGTTGCATCCGGGGAGATTCCGGGGGCTTGTTATCCAGCCATGGACTGGCTGGTACCAGGGCCTGATATTTATACGGGGTTTCCAGTAAAGCTTTTGCCATCGGTGGATTTTTCGTCACCGATGAAATACTCCAGTGTACCACTCCCTTGCTCGCAGGCAACATACCCCTGCTGATCTGGATCTGGCTGAGAATTTCATTTACATTTTTGGCGCTGGTATCGCGGCCCACACTGATGCCTGGCCATAGGTGTCGTTTCATCGTATTTTCTCCGGCCCACCAGCCCAGTAATACAGGAAAGCTTTGTGCCGGCCGGTTGATCGGCCAGTAAAGCTGCGGGGTGAAATAATCGATCCAGCCTTTATTCAACCAGAGTTTGGCATCCGCGTATAACTGTTCATACTGGTCAAAACCACCAACGGATTCAGGATAACCCGGTCGCCAGATCCCAAAAGGACTGAGGCCGAATTTCACCCAGGGTTTGGCGGTCTTGATCTTTTTATAAAGCTGCTCAATGAATACATTGACCGCATTGCGGCGCCAGTCGCCGCGGGAGAGAGTGCCTCCGCTTCGCTGATAGGCTTTCCAGCTCACTGAATCCGGGAAATCCTCGCCTTTGTTATAAGAAGGATATGGGTAAAAATAATCATCGAAATGCACGCCATCAATATCGTAGCGGTTCACAAGGTCCATCACCACTGCGGTGGAATGTTCCTGTGTCCCTTTTTGAGCAGGGTCAAGCCACCAGTACCCTTCTTTCAGATAGAGGGCCAGTTCAGGTCTTTTTTTTACGATAGACTGATCAGTGATCTCTTTGCCATCCTTATGGTGGGCCCGGTAAGGATTCAGCCATACGTGCAGTTCAATCCCGCGTTCATGTGCTGCATCCGTCCAGAACTTCAATGGGTCGTAATAAGGCGAAGGCGCTTGTCCTTGTTTACCGGTGAGGTAGTAGGACCAGGGTTCCAGCTTGCTTTCATACAGGGCATCGCATTGTGGCCTTACCTGCAGGATCACGGCATTGAAATGGTGTTTATCCAGGAAATCGAGCAGCTCAATGGCTTCTTTCTGCTGTTCGGCCGTACTAAGTCCGGGCTTACTGGGCCAGTTGATATTGGCCACCGTAGCCACCCAGGCAGCCCTGAATTCACGGGTTGCAGTAAAGGCCGGGGGTGTGTTGGTATTAGTTGTAACCGGAACAGTGCCGGTATGCTGCGGTGTGTGGCAGGCAGTTAATAATAACAAAACAGGCAGTATCCCTGTCAGGAAGTACTTTTTCATAAACAAATATTTAGCGTCGTTCGTCGGTTTACTAAAAGTACAGCAATTAAGCTTATTGATCCTGCAGCAGATCCGGACGACGGTCTTTGGTGCGTTGTACAGCCTGGTCGTGGCGCCATTCCTCAATGTGTTTGTGATTGCCACTCATAAGAACATCCGGTACTTTATGGCCACGGAAATCAACCGGACGGGTATATACAGGAGGTGCCAGTAAATTATCCTGAAAAGAATCGGTCAATGCCGAGGTTTCATCATTCAGCACCCCCGGTATCAGCCGGCCGATGGCATCCACCAACAAGGCGGCCGGAATTTCACCCCCACTCAGCACAAAATCACCAATGGAAATTTCTTTGGTGACAAACTGTTGCCTGATCCGTTCATCGATGCCTTTATAATGTCCGCAGATGATCAGCAGGTTTTCTTTCAGGGAAAAGGCATTGGCCATTTTCTGGTTGAGGGTGACCCCGTCGGGCGTCATGTAAATGATCTCATCAAATGTCCGTTCAGCCGATAATTCCTCAATGGCTTTGGCAAGAGGTTCGCACATCATCACCATTCCGGCCCCGCCACCATACTGGTAATCGTCCACCTGACCATAGTCATTCACCGCCCATTTGCGGAGCTGGTGTACACGAATGGTCAGGAGGCCTTTTTCCTGGGCCCTTTTCATCATGCTGTGGGCAAAAGGACTTTCCAGTAATTCGGGCAAAACGGTCAGGATATCAATATGCATGCGGCAAAGATAGGGAGGGGATCAGTTGCAGACGACTTCCACCGTTTGGCGGGATTCATTTACCGCCCGGTCCTTAGCGATCACCTGGATCTTATAATTCACGCCGGCCGCTGCCGTTATGGACTGATTGACCGTACCGGTTTTTCCCGCCGGATATTCATGTACATCCATCAGTATTTCGCCGGTATTGGTATTGCTGACATGCACATGGACTTCGGCAATATAAGTTTCATCAAGGATCGTGGCCGAAATGGGAATGGACTGCCCGGGAGTAAAGCGTTGACCGTTCGCCGGGCTTGTGATCGATACCAAAGGAAAAATGCTGTCCTTTTCTGCGGCAGTTTTGCCACAGGCGGAGAAAAGAATCATAAAAATCAAGGAAAACAAGGGTGTTTTCATAGGGTGAAGATAAGGAAATGGAGAGTGGAGAGTGGAGAGTGGAGAGAGTAACTGCTTTAGGAGACCTCGTACTTCGTACCTCGTACTTAGAAAAGAGAAACCCCCGGGGAACCGGGGGTTGACATTGAAACAAAAACCAACGATAGCTCATTTTCATGAGCCACATTTTAAGTGTATTTTTTCACCTCTGGATCAAAAGTACAGCGGCCTCCTATCCCTGAAAGTGACCTTCATCAGTACCGGGAGTGATATGCGTCAGTTTCCTTTTTTAACAGTTTTTTCTTCCCATTGACCGATGCTGGTTTTTTTGGAAAATAAAAGATGATTTAAATCAGGTTTTCGGGAAGAGCAGAATCCTATTTTGCCCGTGAAACTTGTAACATGAAGCTGACCCCCTCTACGGTGATCAATCAGAATGCCTGTGCTGCGGATATTGTGAAAGAATATTACCGTACGGCTACAGTTTTCCGTAAGTATGACATCGAATATTGTTGCGGAGCCCGCTGGCCCCTGAAGATGGTGCTGGAAAGCCATCAGCTGGATGCGGAAAAAGTGATGCAGGAACTGGAAGCGGCCTGTCACCAGGTAACCATCCCCGCCTCGCTCCCTTATGATACCTGGAGTATGGATTTCCTGACACAGTATATCATCAACATCCATCATGCCTATTTACGTAAGTCTCTGCCGGTCATAAAAGATCAGGTGACCCGGTTCGTGGAAGAACACCGAAAGAAATACCCCTCCCTGACGGAGGTGGAACGAAAAGTGAGTTTTCTGGACAAGACCATGATCCCGCACCTGCTGCAGGAGGAAGAAGTGATCTTTCCCTATATCCGGCAGATCAGCCATGCGTATGAAAGCAAGGAATCCTATGCCCGGCTCCTGGTCCGGACATTGCGCAAACCCGTGGAAGAACTGATGCACGAGGAGCACGAAACCATGGAGAAGACACTGACCCAACTGCGTGAACTCACGCATCATTATACGCCACCCGAAAATGCCTGTACCAGTCACCGCCTGGCCTTTTCCCTGCTCCGGGAGCTGGATGACGACCTGGTGCAACACATGTACCTGGAGAATGAAATCCTTTTTCCCAAGGCGATTGCCATGGAAAAGGAAATGCTGGGGAATGGCTGATCCTTTTTATTCTGATTTTCTTCCTTAATTTTCCGGCAAATGGATAATCTAAACAGCCGGACGATGACCTTTTGGGCCATCCTCGTTTTCAGTTTTTCCCTGACCCTTGCTTTTTTATTCCGCGACTACCAGCTTTCAGTCAGCGGACTGTTGTTATTTGTCATTCTCACTGCCTTCATACCCGGCTGGCGGTCAACCCTGATTGCCGGGGTCATGAGCATGATCGTTATGACTGCCCTGGTGATCTATTTTAAAAAGGATGATGATGATATCACCCGGGCCCTGCTTTCGCAGATCTATTCCCTTTTAGTGGTGGTTTTCTCAGTCGTGGTCATCTTTTACCTGAAGAAGATGCAACAGAATTTCGCCCATGAAAAAACACATATGGCATCG
>CALRQQ020000303.1:0-4976 GCA_943370345.1 Chitinophaga pinensis | reverse complement strand
GGGATGAATCCTTACCCTACCAATACTCAGATCGCCAACTTTATCAACGGACTTGCATTTCTGGGTCCCACCGGTCAGGCAACTGTACAGCAAATGATGCCCTTTTATATTGGTATGAACCGTGGCTATTTCAATAAGGCCAGTGTGTCCCGTACCGGTTATGCCGAGCAGGACCTGGTGGATTACAATACCATCAATGTAAGATTGTCTGCCGGGGTTCATTACAAGATCACTGAGAAACTGGAAGCATCGATCAATTCTTATTTCGGTTCAGGTACCACTGTATATACCGGTGCTGACCGTTATTCCCTGAAGAACCTGAAAATGGCACAACACAAATTTGAGCTGAAGCATAAGAACTGGTTCGTTCGTGCTTATACCACACAGGAGAATGCCGGTGATTCCTATAACTCTTCTGCGCTGGGTGCTTTCATGAATGAAACCTACAGGCCCAGTTCTGCATGGTTCCCTCTTTATATTGGAACATTTTCTGAAGGCAGAAGGCTCAATGGACCAGCTGCCAGTGATTTTACACTGCATGCTGCAGCCCGTGCCTCAGCAGATGCTGGTCGTCTGATTCCCGGTACAGCCGCTTTCGATTCAGCTGCCCGCCGGATCAAGAGTACCCCGATCCGTCGTGGTGGTGCCTTGTTCCTGGATAAATCAGATCTCTATGCTACAGAAGGTCAATTCAATCTTTCTGATATGATCGGGATCTCTGATAAGATCGAGATCATGGCAGGTACCGGATGGAAACAGTGGGCGATGAACTCACAGGGAACCATCTTCGCTGATACTGCCCAGACGATCCGTATCAACGAATATGGCGGATACCTGCAACTGAAAAAGAAACTTGGAGAAGCAGTTACCCTGACTGCTTCCGGACGGTATGACAAACAAACCAACTTTGATGGTAAATTCACACCCCGTGTATCTGCCGTATTCAAAGTGGCACGTGAGAACTTCCTCCGGGTATCCTATCAGACTGCTTATCGCTTCCCCACCAACCAGAACCAGTATATCAGTCTGGTTACCGGTTCAGGTGTGCTGATGGGTTGTCTACCTGAATTCCAGGATTATTATAAGCTGAACTCAACACTGCCAGGTTTTACAGCGGCCAGTGTACTCGCTTACCGTTCAGGCTCCATTGCTGACTCTTCCCGCCTGGTTAGAGCTCAGTACAAAGATGTCAAACCTGAAACCGTACGTTCTTACGAAGTAGGCTATAAAGGTATTATCGGTAAGAAACTGATGGTGGATGCATATGTGTATTACAGCGAATACAAGGACTTCCTGGTAGGCGTGGCTGTGGCTCAATCCAGAGCGGGCAACCGGTTCGAACTGTATTCTCCGTTCAGCAGCACCAACGTATCTTATACACAGAACTCCGCCGACAAAGTAAAATCAATCGGTTGGGGTATCGGTCTGGAATACAATGCCGTGAAGAAGTATGTGGTATACGCCAACGTATTCTCTGATCAGCTGCGTGATGTGGATCCTACAGTTGTTACTTACTTCAACGCACCGAAATACCGTTTTAATATCGGACTGAGAAACGAAAACGTGTATCGCAATATCGGCTTTAACGTGGTGTACAAGTGGCAGGATGACAACTACTATGAAGGAACCTTTGTTAGTGGTACACTGCCTCACTTCGGCTGGCTGGATGCACAGATTACTTACCGCCCTGTTGGCACCAAGAGCACGTTCCGTGCGGGTGGAACCAACATCGGTAACTTTTATGCAAGAACCGGTTTCGGTAGCCCCAATGTTGGTGGTCTTTACTACCTCAGTTATGGATACAACCTGTTCTGATCAACGGAATGATATTGGGTTATTATAAGTATACAGGTCCCGCTTCGGCGGGACTTTTTTTATGAATTATACCAAAGGACTACAGGCTTTACTTTCAGTTTGAAGTATTGGATAACTGTGGGAATTGAAGATCTTTGAGGAAATGCTTTGGGATGGAATTCCGGTTCATTTATTACTCTATGGATATTCCATACACCTCCTGCGGTTGAAAGCGTATATAAGGATTTATTGATTATTTTGCCCCGGACTACAGCCCGCAGTCATAAGAAGATCGATTGGGGAGTGGGCTAAATGGATACGGGTACATTCTCCCGGGAATGACTTAGATTGAAAGACTCATTTTCTTAAAACCAACTGCCGAACTGGTATTAATATAGATTCTTGCTCGTTTGTCCGATCTTATACCCTTTGTGATAGAGCTGCAGTGAATAGGCGCCTGTTTGATAGGCGTCGGCATTGATGGAAAAGGTCATTTGTTTGGCTTCTCCTTTTATGTATTCGAAACGGACTTTCCGGGTATAATTTTTCCGGTCGCCGCTATGTGTAGTCATGGGGGTGGCGGATTCCCAGACATCTGGTGTTAACACTTTTCCATCTGGCTGTGTGATGATAATAAAAACATCCGTGGCATCATAATCGGTGATATTGTTCTGAACAGTGAAGGAGATCACCAGTTTGCTTGTTTTTCTGGATTGAGTGGTTTCAACTTCTTTGTCGTTTTTCACCATTACCGGACTAAGTTTTATCTCTGAAGCAACAAATAAAGAGGCCAGATTCATCTTGTCGGACAAAGATTTGTTTTCATCCCCGAGTTTTCTGACATTTTCCTGTAAACCGTTGATCTCTCCATTTAAGCGGGTCATGGTCTCCCCAAGTTTTTGCTTTTCTTCTTCCATGGATAGCTTCTGTCCTTTCATTTCTTCGACCAGGATCTGTAGTTCGTTGATCTTTTGCCGGGCGGTAAGCAGGTCGGACTGGCTGGCACCCCGGTTTTTCAGGATATTGTTGATCTCAGTCCGAAGCCGGTTGATCTCTATCATTCTTGAAGCAAGGGTAAAACGAAGTGAGTCGGCTCCGAATTTGGTAGAGTCCAGTTTACGGTCCATAGTTTGGATTGAACGGGCATACAATTGCTGCAGGGAATCCTGCACCGCGGCAGCAACCGCCATGGAATCCTTAATGAAAATTTCTTTACGCTGAAACGCGTATTGGGTCTTGTCGTATAGGTGATAGATCCAGGTGCCTACCAGTCCCACAGAAAGCATCGCCAGCAGCGAAGTTTTAATGTCCTTCATCGGCACGTTTGGTTGTACAGATTTTTATTAGTCAATATCGAATTTTTAGTTCCCCGAAATGGTCTGGTCCACATAGGCTGATACCCAACCTACCTGTCCGTTCTTAACGAGGTAAAAATGTTTGGTTTCAAAAGCGGATTCAAACTGACGCATGATCTTCCAGAGTAATCCGGCACCTGACATCAGGGCTTTTTGATCAAATACTTTATGTACCCGCAGTATCTCTGCTTTGGCTCTTTCTTTATCCTCTTCATTAGTGATATTTGAGATCAGGAAATCTGCGGACAGGGCGGAGAAGTTCTTGGCCAGTTTCTCATTGAATTTTACCAGTTCATCAAAAGTGATCGAAATAACAGGGCTATCGACCAGTTCCGGATGCAGCAAAGTGGCCGTAGCCCAGGCAATACCGCCACTTACCGCGATATTATCACTGAGGGGGTAGGCTCCACTTGCATTCACGGCATAGATAATTTCCGCTTCTTCCGCATTCAGTAATACGCGTGTAAGATTTTTATTAAAGTTGGGCAAACTCATGTCGCCATCGCTCCTTTTTTCAGCTTCATTATAGGTGCTTTTGGTTCCCCAGTTAAGCTGAAAGAGTTTGAACGTACCGGTACTGCGACCATCAGGGAAAAAACCTCCTTTTGTATTGCCACTTCCGATATCGATCAGGAAAGTGGTGAAACGACGTTTGTCCGGTACAATGCCCAGATGAGAAAGACGGGCTTCCTGCATCACATCCACCACTTCCACGTTTCTTTCCGGTTCACCGATACGCACCCGGAAGGAATCAATCAGTTCTTTGATCATAGTGGATTTGTTTTCCTTTTCAGCCTGCATTTTGACGCCACTACTGATCACGGTAAATACTTTCTTGCCGGGGATCTTTAAGTCACGGGTAGCTCTAGTGTACATACCGGTAAATCCTTCCAATGTGGCTGCAAAAGTTGCAGGGGAGAAGCTGATAAAATCAGTGTTGACGGATGTATCTTTCAGGATATTAAAGGCTCCGGTACTCTGTGCATTTTTCCCGATCTCAATGATACTCATCTTTACACCTTTAGCGCCCACTTCAATCCCGGTGTATACTGAAGAATTAGTGTATTTAGTCTGTACAGCATTTTGAGCAACAGCAAATAAGGTGAAAAAAGTAAGGAGGATAGATAAGGCCGTTTTACGGCGAAAAGTGTACAGCATGGTTAATGTTTTACTTGGATGATAAAAATACTAAAATACCACGCGGAATTACTTAGTTGATTTTAGAAGCCTCACCTGATGTGTAAAAGTTGTGGCTAAGTAAGGATCCTTTAGCCATAAAAAAACCGCCCCGGTAAACGGGACGGTTCTTTTAGCAGGAGTTAACTGCTTTTAACCGAATATACCACCTTTTTTAAGGCTTCTTACGCCTTCACCAATCTTGAAACCGTTATGGTAAACCTCCACTTTGTAGTTTCCGGTTTTGAAATCGTTTTGCTTGATCGGGAAGGAAACCGGCATCCGGGTACCCTGTTCGTAGTTCACAGGGATACGGGCGGTGAAGGTTTTCTCCCCATCGGTCCGGGTGTTCAGCACACTACCGGCTTCTGAAATCACTTTACCGTCTGGGGCAGTTACGATCAGGTACATATCAGCAGGTCCTGATTTGGCGATCCTGTTTTCCACATTGAAGGAAACCACCAGTTTATCCACTCTTTTGGCTGTTGACGTACTTTTTTCCTTACCGCTTTTCCGCTCATCCACCGGGGTAACCTGAATATTGGAGGCACTGAAAGTTGAGCCAACATCCACGGTTTTTTCCAGGCTTTCTTTTTCAGATTTGGTTGTAGTCAGGTTGGTCTCCAGCGTGGCCTTTTCTGCAGAAAGAGT
>CALRQQ020000302.1:0-5000 GCA_943370345.1 Chitinophaga pinensis | reverse complement strand
CTGAGTATACAGATGGCCAGCATCATGTCGGCCTCTATCGCACTGGGCCGTTTCCTCGCGGGTCTCTTATTGCGGAAGATCGACTGGATCTTTGTTCTTTCCGGTTGTTTGCTTGCCGCTGCAGGACTGGTGCTCATTACGGTACCGATGACAAGAGATATCACCGGACTTTCCGTGAACCGGTTAAAGGACGTACCGCTGGTCGCGTATGCCTTCCCGTTGATCGGGCTCTTCCTCGCGCCGGTATATCCAGCCATTAACTCTGTTATCCTGAGTAACCTGCCGGCACATAAACATGCTGCCATGTCCGGACTCATTGTCGTATTCTCCGCATTGGGTGGCACCACCGGATCCATCATCACCGGACATATATTTGAAGCCTGGGGCGGACAAACCGCTTTCTACTTTTCACTGGGACCGATTGCTTTGTTAATGGTACTTTTATACCTGTTCAAAAAACTGCAACCGGCCGGCACGGTCAATACAGCAACGCAACAAGGGCCCGGCCATTAATCCCTGATCTATGACTGACGTACAGACATCGCTTTTCGGCAATGCTTTATTTGAATCCGTACAACTCAGCCGGGTATTTCCCGATGGAAAAACCTTTGTGGATTGCCGGCCCAAAACAGCGTATGACGGCATCCTCGCCTTGTATGAACAGCAGAAAGATCAGCCCGGATTCGATCTTCGTTCTTTTGTATTGGACCACTTTGAATTGCCGGTTCCCCATTCGGTAAATTATACCAGCGATCCGTTAAAACCGGTCACTGCTAATATAGAAGCCCTGTGGCCGGTACTGACCCGGGAGCCTGATAAAGAAAACGGCACCTTGATCCCCCTGCCCTTTCCCTATATCGTACCCGGCGGCCGTTTTGGAGAGATCTATTACTGGGACAGTTATTTCACCATGCTGGGACTGAAAGCCTCCGGACGGTTCGATATGATCGAAAACATGATCGGCAATTTTTCATACCTCATCGATACCTTCGGTTATATCCCCAATGGCAACCGTCATTACTTTCTCGGCCGTTCACAACCTCCCTACTACGCACAGATGATCGCCCTGCTGGCCGAACACAAAGGACTGGCAGTATACCTGCAATACCTTCCCCAGTTGGAAAAAGAATACCGCTTCTGGATGAAGGGAGCGGATGAACTCAGTGAAACAAAACCGGACCTTTTTCATTGTGTCCGTATGCCAGGAGGTGAACTGCTCAACCGGTATATGGATGAAGGAAGTACTCCTCGTCCGGAATCGTATCGCGAAGATGTGGAACTGGCTGAATCCGGCAATACAGATCCGGCCACCCTGTATGCACATCTGCGGGCCGGTGCAGAATCAGGGTGGGATTTCAGCAGCCGCTGGTTCAGGACTGAAAGTGATTTCTCCAGTATCCATTGTACGGAGATCATCCCCGTGGACCTGAACTGTTTATTACTGGGTCTTGAAAATGTACTGGCCCTGGCCTATGAACTGAAAGGAGAAGCCGTGTTGTCCGCCCAAGTACGGGTGGCGGCAGATAAACGAAAAAAAGCGATCGACCTTTACTGCTGGAATGAAGCGACCGGTTTTTATATGGACTATGACTGGCGGAACCAGCAACAAAAAACAGCGATGACCCTGGCCGGTGTATATCCCTTATATTTTAAGATAGCGGATCCGGCAAAAGCAGCGCGGGTACAACAACATATTCAACAATCCTTCCTCAAAGAAGGGGGTGTGGTCACCACGCTGACAACCACCCGCCAGCAATGGGATGCCCCCAACGGATGGGCCCCGCTGCAATGGACCACGATCCGGGCATTGGAGCAGTACGGTTATACCACAATGGCCCGTGAAATTGCAGATCGCTGGATCAGCCTGAATACCGCCGTATTTAAACGGACCGGCAAACTGATGGAGAAATACAATGTGACCGACACCCATCTTGAAGCCGGTGGCGGTGAATACGAGGGCCAGGATGGATTTGGCTGGACCAACGGGGTATTGCTGGACCTGATCCTGCAGTATGGCAAAAAAGATTAGGCCGGATCATTTCGCTTCCAGGATCATGAACTGATAGGGTTCCAGAATGAGGTACTGATGATCATACCCCACTTCAAATTCCTTTTCCTGCCAGTGATCCACTAATTTACGGGGAGCTGCACCATGTTCCTTAAATGCATGCCAGGTCAGGTACGAAGGCTGATCGCTGAAATTAAAAAGACAATATACTTTCTGATCCTCAAACGTACGCAGGTAACCGGCCACATGGATATTGTGCGGTGTCATCCAGGTAAGGTTCTTATAATCACCAACGGCAAATAAATTTTTACGGATCGAGATGAGTTTTTTCGTGGATTGAAATACCTGGTATTCGATGGTGCCCTCTTCATAGATCCGTTCATTCTTCTTCCAGTCGATCACCGGTCGGTGCATCCAGCGGTTATCATAACTTTTGCCGGGATCCTGCAGATAGGAATAATCATTGGTATAACCCAGTTCGTCCCCGTAGAAGATCATCGGCAACCCGCCAAGGAAAAAACTATGGGCCTGCATCATCAGCAATTTGTCAATGGACTGCCGGATGGTGAACGGATTATTTTCTTCCAGTGCTTTTTCCAGTCCGCAGAGGGATGCCAGTGACCCACTGATACGGGCATCATTGGTCCTGGGATTTACGGAGAATAAGGCCCCTCTTGCCGGTGTATCCGGACGGGCCCCGGAGTAATAATCTTTCAGGAAGCGGCGGTGTTCAAAGGGATCAAAGCCCGCCTGGCGGATCATATAATCATCATAGCCCAGTCCGATATCATCATGACAACGGGTATACGTGATCCAGGAAGTGCCATACGGCTTCTGCAATATCTCGTGTTGGGCGGCCAGCATCACGCGGGTATCTTTGGTAGCCAGGGCATCCCATTGCAGGGCCATATGCGTGGCATTATAGGCGAAGTCACATTCTCGGGCCTTATAGAGACCGGTACCGAAATACTTCATGATCTCTTTCGGTGCCACAATGGCTTCACCCAGCAGGGCCATCCCCGGTGCGGATACTTCCACACATTGCTTGATCAGCCGTAACAGTGTATGGGCCTGCGGGAGATTCTGACAGGTGGTACCGGGCTGTTTCCAGATAAAGGCCGGCGCATCGATCCGGAGGATATCGACCCCGAGATTGGCATAAAAGAAAATATTATCCAGCATGTCCAGAAATACTTCCGGATTGGTGTAATTCAGGTCCCACTGATAACGGTGGAAGACCGTCATCACCCATTTTTGCATTTCTTCATTCCAGGTGAAATTACCAGGTGCAGACTCGGGAAATATCTCCGGCATGGACCGGTCAAACTGATCGGGCAACTGCCGGTCATCATACATGTAGAAATAATCCTGGTACTTCTTATCACCGCCCTTGGCCTTCTTAGCCCATTCGTGATGATGCGAGGTATGATTAAGTACAATATCCAGCATCAGGTACATCCCTTCTTTCTGCATTTTTCGTTGCAGCTCCCGGAGATCGCTCAGGGTACCGAAACGCTGATCCACTTTGCGAAAATCGGATACGGCATAACCACCGTCACTTTCTCCTTCCGGACTTTCAAATACCGGCATCAGGTGCAGAAAATTCACCCCGAGCTCCTGAAAATAATCCAGTTTACCGGCCAGTCCTTTCAGGTTATCACCAAACCGGTCCACATACAGACTCATCGCTGCCAGGTCATTACTCAGGAACCAATGGCCCTTTGCTTCTTTTTCTTCATCCCTTGCCAGCAACTTCGCGGGCCGGTTGAGGTAGGAACGGGCGATCAGGTGGATCAGCTGATTGAACCAGGCATTGCCCTTCTCATCCCGCCCGTATATTTCATGGAATAAAGCATCGATCGCCGTGGCATTGGCGATAAAGCGGGTAAAGAAATGATTGTCCTTTCCTCCGATATCGATCTGCTCATTCTGAAGGACGGTATTGATCTGCTGGTGTAACTGGTGATTATACACGGCGTTGGTTATTTAAAAATATCATTACTCAGGTGTTTGAATGCTTCCATGGCCCCCAGGTATTCACAGGTACGGGCGCCGGCTTTATTGGCGTTTTCAATGATACGGGTCCAGTCTTCTTCACTCAATGCCTGACGTTCCTGCCGGGTCAGCTGGTAAAGAACGGCCCCTACAAAAGCATCACCCGCCCCGGTGGTATCCACCGGTTTCACCGCAATACTCGGAATAATCCTGGTCTTACCATCCCGTCCCAACAGGGTGCCTTCCTTACCCAGGGTAATAGCGAATACCGCGTTGGTTTTATCGAGGAATTGCCGGGCGGCTTCTTCCAGGGTAGCCGCGCCGGTGAGGAGCAGGGCCTCTTCATCACTCACTTTAAAGAAATCGCAATGCACTAAAAAATACCAGCTCTGTTCCACGAAGGAAGCAATATTCTCCCTGAACAGAAGATGTCGGTAATTCGGATCAAAACTCACAAAGATATTCCGCGCACGGGCCTGTTGTAACAGGTACCGGTAAGCGACCTGTAAGGGTCCGGACAGAAAACCGGTGGCCGATCCAAAATGGATCAGGCTGGTCTGGCCAAGATCGATCGTCTCAATATCAGCCTTACTCAGCTGTCCGTCGGCACCCCGGTTAAAATAAAAATCACGTTCGCCGTTTTCCATCAGCGACACAAAAGCAAAGGTGGTAAAGTGATGCGCATCCCGCAGCATATACCGGGTATCCACCCCGAATCCATTCATCACTTCCACCAGGTGTTGCCCGAAGGGATCAACGCCTACTTTGGCCGCGAGTGCCACCTGACCACCCAATGCAGCGATCGCGGCGGCCACATTCGTAGGGGCACCACCGGGCTTCTTTAAAAAATTTTCTCCTTCCGATAAGGAACGCCCCTTATCCGTACAGATCATATCGATCAATGCTTCTCCGATGCAAAGTATCTTACTCATACATGTAATACAGTTGTTTTATCCATATCTTCTAAAGCTACTCCCTTGGTCTCCGGCATCATTTT
>CALRQQ020000301.1:0-5004 GCA_943370345.1 Chitinophaga pinensis | reverse complement strand
CGTAGGCAGCATCGGCATTCCAACAGCCGGGTTACTGATACCGGGAACCGTTTCCGGAACCGGTACACTGGCAGGTGCGGCATTCTCTACTTACTTTAACTATGGAGAAGTTTCTTCTTATGGCGTTGACCTGGGTGTGAATTACTATTTCACAGATGATATCAGCCTGGCCATGAAATACTCCTGGTTTGGCAGCGATATCACAGATGATAATATCAAGAACGATGCAAACAGGGATGGATATGTGTCGCTCGAAGAAAAGAGCCTGAATACGGCCACCAACCGTTTTTCTTCTACACTCAGCTTCCAGAATATTGCCAAAGGAAAAATGTTCCTGAATATTTCACTCCGTTCCGTAGCTTCTTTTGATCTCTACAGCGGTAACCAGATCGGTACCAAAGCGGGTGCAGGCAAAAGAGGTGTTGTATATGGTGGTATCAATCCTTTGAACAACACAGCACGGAACTATGTAAAGAATTTCGACTGGGGTGCACTGGGTGGGTTTACCACTATCGATATCAGTACCGGTGTAAAACTGAACAGTGAATTAAGCCTTGGTGCAGGTATCAGCAACCTGTTTAATGTTACACAAAAAGAGTTTGTAGGTTCTCCTTCTATCGGCCGCCTGCTATCGGTAGAACTGAAAGCGCATATTCCTAATAAGAAAAAATAGCTTGTAATGGTAGATTGACGGGTGGTACTCCGATAAGGGGTGCCACCTTCTTTGTTAAATGAGAGAGACATGTACAGCGACGACCTGACGATACAGCACTGGCTTACCCGGCATGCAAAATACAAGGCACAGAAAACAGCCATTATTTGTGGTAAGCAGCAGCAAACATTCTTTGAACTGAATGCCAATGTGAACCAGCTGGTACGCGCTTTACAGCAGGCCGGTGTAAGCAAAGGAGATAAAGTAGCCACCCTATTACCCAACTGCATAGAATTATGGGAGATCTACTGGGCCTGCGCCAAAATGGGAGCAGTAGCCGTACCACTCAGTCCTTTGTTACGGGGTACGGGGCTCGCCAATCTCGTTACCAATGCCGATACCAAAGTAGTGATCACCAACCGCGAAACAGCAGGATATATAACAGAAATCAAAAACAGCATCCCTGTTGTTGTAGCGGATAATTACTGGCTGACCAATGATTCCGGAACAAACGGCTACCAATCCTACCAGGCACTGAAAGCGGCACAGTCGGCTGCAGAACCCGATGTAGAAACGGTAACAAGCTTCGACCCTTACAATATTATTTACAGCAGCGGCACTACAGGTTTACCCAAGGGCATCGTGATCTCACATGCCGTTCGTGCTTTGTATGGCTCGCTGTTTGCCAACAGTTACCGCATGACACCCGAAAGCGTGGTCATGCATTCCGGCTCTATCATTTTCAACGGCTCTTTTTTAACACTGATGCCGGCTATGTTCCTGGGCTGCACCTATGTGTTGCAGGATCATTTTGATCCGCAGGAGGTAATTACTGCTATCGGAACAGCATCGGTTACGCATACCATCCTGGTTCCTTCGCAGATCATTGCCTGTTTGCAACAGGAAAAATTCTGTAAACAGGAATTGCCGTCTATTGAATACATACTTTCTGTAGGAGCGCCTTTGTTGCTCGAACATAAACAGGAACTGAATCAACGTTTACCCGGTGTATTTTATGAACTCTACGGATTAACCGAAGGGTTCATGACCATACTGGATAAAACCGATGCGGCCCGTAAAACAGGCAGTGTGGGGTATCCGCCTTCCTTCATGGATATGAAGATCTGCAACGATAACGGAGAACCCGTATCTACCGGCACCATTGGCGAGATCGTGGGCCGGGGGCCTTTGTTGATGGATGGATACTATAAAAATGAAACACAAACCCGCGAAGCGGTCCGCAACGGCTGGCTGTATACCGGCGATCTGGGTTATGTGGATGAAGAAGGCTTCCTCTACCTCACCGGCCGTAAAAAAGACCTGATCATTTCGGGAGGTGTAAATGTATATCCGGCCGATATTGAAGAAGTCATCATCAAACACCCTTCCATAAAAGACGTGGCCGTATTTGGTGTAGCGCATAGTGAATGGGGAGAAACACCCGTGGCTGCCATTGTGCTGAAAACGAAAGATGCGGATGCAGCGGCGATCAAAACATGGGTGAACGATCATATAGATGCCCGTTTTCAGAAAGTAAATGATATCGTGATCATGGACGAACTGCCCCGTAATGTAGCGGGCAAAGTATTAAAACGTGAACTCAAAGAACAGTATGAAAACCGTTAGTAAATGGGTAGATACCGGCAGTATCAGGCTTCATTATCTTGACAACGAAGCCAGCGGTCCGCTGTTATTGTTATTACATGGCTTAACCGCCAATGCGCATGCTTTTGACGGCTTACTGGCCGCCGGATTGGGCGATCATTTTCATATCCTCTCCGTTGATCTCCGCGGACGCGGTCTCAGCGATCAGCCTGCTACAGGATATACCATGAAAGAGCATGCCGCAGATATCATTGCCCTGCTGGATCACCGGCAGGTAACACAGGTAGTGATCTGCGGACATTCTTTCGGTGCTTTTCTGGGTCTGTACCTCGCCGCACATTTCCCCGAACGCGTAGAGAAACTGATATTGATGGATGCAGCTATCAATATGCATCCCAAAACAAAAGAAATGCTGGGTCCGGCACTGGCCAGGCTGGGCCAGCAGTTTGCTTCTTTTGATGCGTATCTCGATAAAGTAAAACAGGCTCCCTATCTTAGGTTCTGGGATGAGCATATGCGGAGTTATTATGAAGCCGATATCAGCACGCTTTCTGATGGCAGTGTTACACCAAGGAGCAAGCCGGAACACATGATGGAAGCGGTACTGAAAGGAAGTTTGGGCGAACCCTGGGCCGAACTGATCAAAGAAAACAAAAAACCTTCGATACTGATCAACGCACCCGGTATCTATACAATGGATGCCGCTTTGTTACCAGCCGATCTGGCCATGGAAACGGTGAATAGGATGCACGACTGCAGTTATGTGGCCGTGCCCGGTAATCACCAGACCATGTTGTACGGCGAGGGCGCGCAGCAGATCGTAATAGCCATTAAAGCATTCCTCTATAAATAAAACGAACATGAAAACAGCTGATTCAGTAGCGGTAATCACAGGTGCAGCCAGTGGAATTGGCGAAGCAGTAGCAGTAGCACTCGCAGCCCTAGGTGCGAAAGTGATATTGGCAGACAGAGACGAAACAAAATTGCAAGCCGTAAAAGCAAAGATTCTCGCGGAAGGCCACCAGGCAGATTTTATGATCTGCGATGTGACCAATGAAACATCCGTACGTGCGTTGATGCAGTTTGCGGTAACCCGGTACGGATCCATCAATATTGTACTGGCTTGTGCCGGCATCATCCGTGATGCTTTTCTGGTTACACCCGATAAAGAAACGGGCAAAGTGAAAAAATTCATGACCACCGAACAATGGCAACAGGTAATGGATGTAAACCTCACCGGCGTATTTCTTACCCTGCGCGAAGCAGCCATACAAATGACCGATCACCGGTGGCCGGGTGTGTTGATCCCTATCTCATCTATTAATAAAAGTGGTGAACTGGGGCAACTGAATTATGCGTCTGCCAAAGCCGCTATCGCCCTCTGGCCCAAAATACTGGCCGGCGAATTTCATGCAAGAGGAATAACCAATATCCGGGTGGCTGCCATAGCGCCTGGATATGTAGAAACACCGATGCTGTTATCTATCCAGCCGGAAATATTGAATAAGATCATAGCCGATATTCCTCTGGGCAGACTGGTTAAAACAGATGAGATCGTGAACACCGTCCGCTTCATTATCGAGAACGAAGCGGTACACGGTACCACCCTGGAAGTGAGTGGGGGTATTATTGGTAAGGGGCTGGCTAAGTAGTTCGTTTATCAGGATATAGCCCGCTCAAAATCAGCTGTTTTCAGCCGTTCGTCCGGAATTTTAATAAAATTTGCGGTATATTACGATTACTTTTGTGGGGTCTTAGTACATGAAAAAGCTTCTCGTCATCATATTAGCCCTTGTGCATCTCAGCGCCTCAGCAGGCGTTACCATGCATATGCACTATTGCATGGGCAAGGCGGCGGGCTGGGGTTTCACCAGTAAAAAAGACAAGACCTGCGATAAATGCGGTATGGCCAAAACCAATCAAAAGGGTAAGGGCTGCTGCAAAGACGAGCAGAAATTTGTAAAGAACACCATCGATGAGAAAGCAGCCACGGCTGCCTACCAGCTTACCCAGCTGGAAGCCGATGCGGTTCCGGTATCTGTATTTCAGACACCCGTGATCAACCTTTCTTCTGTAACAGAAGAAAATCCTACCAGCAACGCTCCTCCCGACAGGGGCCTGGCGGTTTACCTGCGTAACCGCGTTATCCGTATTTAATTTCTTTCCTGTTTGATGCGCCGGGCAATCATTGCCGGGCTTTGGGCGTTTCTATCACGGCCCCGTTCCCGTATTTATTTATCATCTATAAACACACCACCATGAAAAAGATCAAAATGCTGTTGATGGCAGCTTTCACCATCGTATCTGTAACTGTATTTGCGCAGGACAACAAAAACTATGTATGCCCCATGCATGCCGATGTTACCAGCGACAAACCCGCCAAGTGTTCCAAATGCGGTATGAACCTGAAAGAGACCAAAAAAGAAGCAGCCTATGTATGTCCCATGCATGCAGACGTTACCAGCGATAAACCCGGTAAATGTTCCAAATGCGGCATGAACCTGAAAGAGAATAAAAAAGCAGTGGCCGCTTCTTATGTATGCCCTATGCACGCAGACGTTACCAGCGATAAACCCGGTAAATGTTCCAAATGCGGTATGGCATTAAAAGAGAAAAAAGGATAAGCCTGAATTTATACTAACCGGAAAATTACCGTCATGGTTCAACAATTAATCGGACTGGCCCTACGCAACAGGCTGATCGTGCTGCTAACAGCAGCCGGCCTGTTTGGCTGGGGTATCTATTCC
>CALRQQ020000300.1:0-5005 GCA_943370345.1 Chitinophaga pinensis | reverse complement strand
AATCCGGCTTTTGTATTTCTCGATATCGATTATGTGAATGACCCGCACGTGATCCGCCGTAATCCCAAAGTGGTGGCGATCAACAGTGCCATTGAAGTGGATATTACCGGACAGGTTTGTGCCGACTCCATCGGTACCCGTCAGTACAGTGGTATCGGCGGACAGATGGACTTCATGCGGGGTGCAGCCCTGAGTGAAGGCGGTAAACCCATTATTGCACTGACCAGTCGTACCAATAAAGGCGTAAGTCGGATCGTGCCCTTCCTCAAAGAAGGCGCCGGGGTGGTCACTACCCGCGGACATATTCACTATGTGGTCACCGAATTCGGGATCGCTTATCTGTTTGGTCAGAACCTTCGTCAGCGTGCCAAAGCCCTGATCGAGATCGCTCACCCCGATGACCGGGAAATGCTGGAGAAAGCGTGTTTTGAACGGTTTCACCAGTTTTAGGGAAGAAGTCCGGATGTCCGGAAGACGGAGGTCGAAGGCGGAAGCGGTTTTATAGAGTTGATTATTCCTTGAAAGATCAAATATTAAAAGTCCGGAAGGAACAGGTTGAAAGCGCTGACACTTTTCTCCCTTGTTTCTTCCGGACTTTCTTTCTTACTCACTTTTTTTAATCTTCTTCTTCCTCCTTACTCTCTTCCTTCTTCGGCTTCGGTTTCTTCTTCATCCACTCCGGATCTTTCTTAATAGCCTGAACATCGCTGAGGTTAGCTACATACAGACTGCGGCCATGAGTGCCGAGTACGATCTCGTTGTCCCTTTGCTGGATAACAATATCATGCACAGGAACAGATTCCGGCATACCATTGTTCCATAACATAAAACTATTACCGGCATCAAAACTCACATATAATCCGCCATCAGTACCCACATAGAGGATGCTGTCATTCTTCGGATCTTCCTTTACCACATTGATGGGTTCATTGGGGAGATCTTTGCCGATCTGCTTCCAGGTCATTCCAT
Source organism: Chitinophaga pinensis (assembly GCA_943370345.1). Taxonomy (GTDB): domain Bacteria; phylum Bacteroidota; class Bacteroidia; order Chitinophagales; family Chitinophagaceae; genus JJ008. The sequence goes on along the minus strand of CALRQQ020000300.1, from coordinate 4,036 downwards.
AATCATCGCTCACATACAGGTAAGGGGCAAAATGATCAAAACGATAACCATTCAGCGAAGTATATACGCGACTTTCCTTATACTGCGAAGCAGTAACGCGGCTTACCCATAAGCCTTGCGTATTCAATTTTGTATCTGTCTGTTTTGTTTTAGATTTCAGATTTTTTACTTCGGTTGTTGCCGGCTTATTTAACTGCTCCCAGCTATAACCTCCGTCTTTACTGACATGAATATTACCATCATCAGTCCCGGTATAGATCAGACCGAAACGTAAGGGAGATTCCGTGATCGTGGTGATCGTTCCGTAAGGGACATTTCCTGATACACGGCCATTGGTCTGGTCAGCACTCATCACAGCAAGAGAATCACCTTTATTGAGTGAACGATGGAAACGGTTGCTGCCATAATATAACACATCCTGGTTGTGTTTGCTCAGCAGGATCGGGGTCTGCCAGTTAAAGCGCAGAGGTTTGTCGCCCAGTTCATGCTGCGGATGCAGTTGTTTCTGTGATCCTCTTGCATTTTTGTTATACCGGCCATAAAATCCAAATTGTGAACCGGAATATACGGTGGCATTATCGCGGGTATCCACCTGGGCCTGCATGCCATCGCCGCCATTGATCATACGATACGCATATTGACCATTATCGGTCCAATCGATACTTTCCCGGTTGGTGGATGGCCCCCACCAGCTGCCATTGTCCTGCAATCCGCCATATACATTATAGGGTTTTGCATCGTCGACCGTGATCGCGTAGTATTGGCCAACAGAAGGGGTATTGGCTTTGAACCAATGGTCGCCATTGTCATAACTGATATTGGTACCCCCGTCATTTCCGTTGATCATATGGGCATCATTCTTCGGATTTACCCAAAGGGCATGGTGATCGGCATGTACATTGCCTTTATCCATGTTCTTAAAGGATTTTCCGCCATCTGTGGAGTATTGCGCGTTGAAACCAAGGATGAATACCTTATCCGGATTGGTATATGAGGTATAGATCTTGGCAAAATAGTAGCCGTAGGTATTAAAGATGCTGATGGGTTTCTCATTCACCTTTTTCCAGGTTTGTCCTCCATCTTCGCTTTTGTACACTTCGCAACCCGCGATCCCCGTGTTCTGGAAACCGTCATCACTGTCGAGGTAATCCCAGAGGGCCGTGGGTTTGAGTTTATCTGCCGCCACCATTTCTTTAATACCAGCTGCTGTATACTTACGGGGAAAGCGGTTGGCCCGTAAAAATGTATCGATCCAATTGGTACTGAGCTGGGCAAATTGTTCTTTCGACAGCTCTTTAAACGTTTCTTTTTTGTAGGCAGAGTCATTGGTCTTTACGGTACTGGCCTTCGGCGTATTATTGTCCACTACGGCAAACAGCAATTTGGGGTTGCCGGGATAGACCGTTATCCCGATCCGGCCGATCTTGTCGCCTGTCATGAAACCGGATCCGTCGGCGGAAATCAATTTCCAGGTCTCACCACCATCGGTGCTTTTATAGATGCCGCTGCTCTTGCCGCTTTCTTCAAATTTCCAGGCCCGGCGCACCCGGTACCACATGGCTGCATAGAGTTCGGCCGGATTGGAAGGATTGATATCCATATCCACCGCCCCGGTATTCTCATCCACAAATAAGGTTTGTTTCCAGGTCTTACCACCATCGATGGTCTTGTATACCCCTCGTTCTTTATTGGCAGAATAGAGGTGGCCAAGTACGGCTACCCAGGCTGTATTGTTATCGGAAGGGTGTAACTGGATCTTGCCGATATGATGTGATTCCGGGAGACCAAGGTATTCCCAGTTCTTTCCGTTATCCGTAGTTTTATAAATGCCCACCCCGGCATAGGAGGAACGGCTGCTGTTGACTTCCCCGGTTCCGACCCAGATGGCCCTGGTTTTCCAGTTTACTGCGATATCGCCGATAAACAGCATTTCAAGGTTGTCCATGATAGGCGTGAAGCTCTGTCCGTTGTTTTTGGTATGCCAGAGACCGCCCGTTGCATACGCTACATAAAACTCAGTGGGATCGGCTGGATTGGCGTCGATATCCACTACACGGCCGCTCATGATACTGGGTCCGATATTCCGGAAGGGGATATCGTTCAGCAATGAACGGGTTTTCAGGGCCTTTCGTTGATCTGCCACTTTCAGTCGTTCGGCTGCCGGTGTAGGGGCCGGTTGAGCCAGGGCACTGGTGAATAGCAGGGTATTAGCCAATACCAGTGTGACCAGCCGGGCAGAAATCCCGGGGAAAGCGGTTTTTTTTAACAACATACTCATAAAAGCAGTTAATTTTCGTTTGTAATTTGCAATCGTACTTTGTGTTCCGTACTTCGTACCTCGTACTTCGTACTTTGCATTTTGTATTTATTCAAACTTACTAAACTATGCGATTTATATTTCTCCTGCTCCTCTTTATTTCCACAAGCGGCATGAGCCAGTGGAAGAGTTTTACCCTCAATAAGAGAGGTGATACTCTTAACCGGGTAGATATGCAGGGACGTAAACAGGGGCCCTGGTCCTTAAACGTACCCGATCTGCGGGGAGAAAGAGGCTATGAGGAAGAGGGTTATTTTGAAAATGACCAGAAGGAAGGCACCTGGCGCAAATTTTCCCTGGAAGGGGTTAAAATTGCGGAGGAGAACTACCGCTGGGGCAAATTGAATGGCCGGCAGCAATATTTTACCTACAATGGCGGACTCCAACGGGTGGAAAGCTGGCGGGCCATGGACCCCAAAGTGGCTTTTGATACGGTGGCGGTCTATGATCTGAAGGATCCGTCCAAGATCATCGACTGGGTCGTGATCAAAAATGAAGGGGTGGCCATGCGGCATGGGAAATGGATCTACTACGATCCCCGGGAAGGCACAGTGGAATCCACCGAAAACTGGGTGATGAATAAAATTCAAACCGAAGCGGATCAGGTAACGGGAGGGGATGACGGGGAAATTGGTATCCTCAATACCAGCAATGGCAAGACCAAATCAGACACCGTTGGCAAGAAAGCCACACCCAAACCACAGGCTATTCTGGATTATGAAAAAAAGAATTCAGGGAAGAAGAAAGTGAAGGTGAGGGACGGAAGCACGGGTAACTAGATAGTAGTCGGGAGTTAGTAGTCGGTAGCCTGAAGTGATTGTTAAAAGCCGGAGAAATTATGATATGCCGGATTTAGTCAGTATTAATAATCATTTTTTCAGATGACTATTTTGTTACCTGATATCTTCTCTTCGGTTTATTCTTACTCACTCTTTATTTTACCACCACACTGTTAAAGTAATTCCTGAAATACAACAACTGATACTGCACCGCATTGCGCCAGTAATTCCAGTCGTGCTTGCCGGGGCGTTCGATATAGTCGTGGGCGATCTTCAGTCCCACCATTTTTTTATGTAACTGACCATTGACTTCATAGAAAAAATCTTCCGTACCACAGTCGATGATGATGGCCAGGGAGTCTTTGGGTTTTTGTTCGATCAGGCTGATCACGGAAAAGTTGATCCAGTTAGCAGCATAGTTCACCGTGTCGCCGATCTTCTGCGAAATCTGCCAGTTCTTTTTAAATGGCTGCAGATCCACCCCGCCACTCATACTGCCACAGGCACCAAATACATCGGCATGACGGAAACCGTGAAATAAGCCGCCATGTCCGCCCATGCTGAGTCCGGTGATGGCCCGGCCATTGCGGCTCTTCATCGTTTTGTAATGGGCATCGGTATATTCCGGTACTTCTTTCGAAATATAGGTTTCAAACCGGACGGCAGAGTCGACCGGACTGTCCACATACCAGCTATTGAAACCGCCGTCGGGACACACGATCATCAGCTGATACTCATCCGCCCAGGTTTTCAGTTCAGGCACCCGGAGGATCCAGTTGGCATACCAGCCGGAATGACCATGCAGGAGATAGACCACGGGAAACTGTGTGTTTTTTTTATAGCTGTCAGGTTTAATGATCACACATTTGTATTCCTTTTTCATCGCTGCACTGTAAATGCCAACAGTATCCACTGTGGCTGCTTTGGCAGTAGAAAAAAA
>CALRQQ020000299.1:0-5033 GCA_943370345.1 Chitinophaga pinensis | reverse complement strand
TGGTGAACGGATGTGTATAACCCGCAGTGATCAGTTTCTGCATATTGGCTTCGGTGAAATACTGGTATTTGTCCCGTATATCTTCCGGCATATCGATATATTCAATCGCAGCTGGCAGTCCCAATCCGCTGTAAGTAGCTTTGGCCAGGTCTTCAAATGAACGGGCTTTCCCTGTACCCAGGTTATACAAACCCGAGGCGATCCGATGATTCATCAGCCATACACAGACCCTGGCAACATCTTTTACATAAATAAAATCCCGGAGTTGCTGACCGTCTTTATAATCCGGTCGGTGAGAACGGAACAGTCTCACCTTTCCTGTTTCACGGATCTGGTTATAGGAATGAAAGATCACACTGGCCATGCGCCCTTTATGATACTCGTTGGGGCCGTATACATTGAAGAACTTCAACCCTTGCCAGCCGGCAGCGGGCAACCGGCAATCTGCAGACTGTGCCAGCAACCATTTATCGAATTCATTTTTCGAAACACCGTAGGGATTCAGGGGTTTTAACTGATTCACAATGCTGTGACGGTCATCATACCCCAGTTCACCCGCTCCGTAAGTGGCAGCTGAAGAGGCATAGACAAGCGGGATATTCTTCTCCACACAATAATGCCAGATCTGTTTGGAATATTCAAGATTCAGTTTTTCATGAATCCGGTAATCAAACTCGGTCGTATCCGTGCGTGCTCCCAGGTGAAATACAAAATCGATCTTTCTGGAAGTCTTATTCAGCCATTCAAACAATTCATCCCGTTCTACCTGTTCCAGGTAGTTCTTCCGGCTATAGTTGGGCAGCTTGTCAGCCCGGCTGAATTCATCTGAGATGATGATCTGGTCATACCCCTGCTGATTCAGGTAGCCCAACAGGTATGACCCGATAAATCCGGCCGCACCTGTAAGCAAAATCACCGTTTGCCGATCCATATGATCAGTTGCTGTTTTCATCAGATTGAACTCAGGGCAGCTCCAGCCTCTTCTTTGGATAAATAATTTTCGATCGCTGTGTCATAGGCTGTTTTCCAGTCTCCGATCTGCCCCCACTCCATGCCGTCCACTTCCACGGAGCCAGCGGTAACCAACCCCAGATCTTCGTAAGGATGGTTTCCAAGTGTCTGTTTTACAGCTTGCAGATTTTCCTTTTTAACAGAGACGACCACACGGCTTTGTTTTTCTCCAAACCAGTAAGCGTCTTTCCGGATATCGGCATCATTGGCCACCACATCAAAGCCAAGTCCCTTGTTAAAACCGGCTTCGAGCAGGCAAATAAAGAGTCCGCCGTCACTGACATCATGTGCGGATTCTACCAGGCCCCTGGCGATGAGTCCGGCAACCGTTTGCTGAAGGGAATATTCCTCTTCAATATCAAAATGAGGAGCAGGTGAGTATTGTACTCCCGCAATCTTGGCGAGGTATTGAGAGGAGGCAATATCATTCCCGGAGGCGCCGATCAGCAGGATCACATCACCTTCCGCTTTGAAATGCAGGGTCATTTTCTTAGTTACATCTTCCAGCAATCCCACCATTCCGATCGTTGGGGTCGGGAATACCGGGCCATCCGGGTTCTGATTATAGAAGCTCACATTACCACCGGTAACCGGGGTATCAAATTTCCGGCAGGCATCACCCATTCCTTTGATCGCCTGAACAAACTGATAATATACTTCGGGGTCATACGGATTTCCGAAGTTGAGGCAGTTGGTAACACCCAATGGTAAACCACCGCTGCATACAATATTCCGGGCGGCTTCGCTTACTGCGATCATGGCACCTTTGTATGGATCAGCATATACATAACGGCTGTTACAATCTGTAGTAACAGCGATGCCTTTTGTGGTACCTTTTACCAGCACTACTGCCGCATCGGTCGGGGCATTGGTGGAGGTATTGTTAGTACCCACCATACTGTCGTACTGATTATAGATCCAACGTTTGGAAGCAATGGAAGGAAGTTGAACAAGTTCTTCTGCCACTTTACGAAGGTCATCGGGCACATTAACCACAGCCGGATCGAACTGGCTGATCTTTGCAAGATAAGCCGGTTCTTTATACTCGCGGTCATACTGGGGTGCACCTCCGCCCAATACCAGTTCGTAGGCCGGTATAGAGGCTTCCAGTTCTCCGTTCATATAGAAATCAAGCAGGCCATCATCTGTTACCTCTCCGATCACGGAGCAGGGCAGGTCCCATTTTTCAAATACCCGCTGCACATCCTCTTCCCTTCCTTTTTCAGCGACCAGCAGCATTCTTTCCTGGCTTTCGCTGAGGAGCAGTTCCCAGGTCTTCATATTTTTCTGACGGGTAGGAACTTTATCGAGATCGATCCGCATACCTACTTCTCCTTTGGCACTCATCTCTGCAGTGGAACAGATGATCCCGGCCGCACCCATATCCTGCATACCCACCACCGCACCGGTCTGGATCACTTCCAGACAGGCTTCGAGCAGTTTCTTTTCCTGGAATGGATCACCTACCTGCACGGCAGGAAGATCCTGTGCACTTTCGGCGGTAATATCTGCCGAAGCGAATGAGGCCCCTCCGATCCCGTCCTTGCCGGTGGCACTTCCGACGAACATCACCGGATTTCCTTTGCCCAATGCCGTGGCCGAAACGGTCTCCCCTGCTTTTACAATACCTACACTCATGGCGTTGACCAGGGGATTGGTATGATAACACTCATCAAAATATATTTCTCCGCCAACGGTGGGCACACCAAAACAGTTTCCATAATGCCCGATACCATGAACCACCCCGGATAACAGGTGCTGGGTTTTATCCTCATCCAGGTTTCCGAAGCGCAGGGAGTTAAGAGCCGCAATAGGTCTTGCACCCATGGTAAAAATATCCCGGTGAATTCCACCTACCCCGGTTGCTGCTCCCTGAAAGGGTTCAATAGCTGAAGGATGATTATGCGATTCGATCTTGAAAACCACGCCGAGATTATCACCAATGTCCATTAAACCAGCATTCTCCTCTCCGGCTTTTACCAGCATACGACCTCCTTCACGGGGCAGGGTCTTCAGCCATTTGATCGAGTTCTTATAGCTGCAATGCTCACTCCACATACCGGAGAAGGCACAGAGCTCATTAAAGTTGGGCGTACGGCCCAGTTTCTCTTTGATCAGTTCAAACTCGGCAGCTGTCAGTCTTAATTGTTCGGCTGTTTTTACAGTTACTTCCATGCGGGTTTATATTGAACCGCAAAAGTAAAGCATAGCCGGCACTGACCGCTCACGACTTTTCAACTTTGTGCTGACAATCACGGCAATATTGGCTATTATTGCGGACAAATAGTTTACGTTGGAATACCTTCTCTTTGTCGGTTATCTGCTCCTGTTTGCCTGGCTGGTCACCAAAGTGAAGTTCTTCACCCGCACTGGTCTCAGCCAATCCCAATTACTGATCATTTTCTTTCTCAAAGTCATTGTTGCCATTTTTTATGGCTGGGTTGGCATCTATTATGGCGGGAATGCCAAAATGTGGGACACCTGGGTCTTTCATACGTATGGATTGTATGAGTACAACCTGCTGCAAACAGATCCGCACGAATACTTTACAAATCTGTTCCGGAACGGCTATGAAGATGGAATGAGCCGTTTTTTTGAAAGCCGGCACTCCTACTGGAATGACCTCAAAGGCAATCTGTTTGTCAAAATGGTTTCTGTTTTTGATATTCTCAGCCTTGGGCATTACTATGTCAATGTGATATTCTATTCCTTTCTGAGCCTTTTTGGTCCGATGGCTTTATACCGGGTTTCAATCGATGCTTTCCCGGAAAAAAAGAAGATCCTGCTGGCCGCCATTATCGGAATTCCCTCTTTTCTGTACTGGACCAGCGGTATACATAAAGAGGGAATGATTTTTACCGGTATTGCGGTTGCTTTATACTGTGTCTATTTTGCCCGGAAAGAAAACCGATTTACCGTACAAAAAACAGCCGCCCTCCTGGTTTGCATCCTGTTGGTATTGATACTGCGGAACTTTGTAGCGATCTTATTGGTTCCGGCTTTATTGACCTGGTATGTGTCAGACAGACTAAAGAAAAACGGATTATTGATTTTCAGCGCGTTTTACATCTTATTTATCATTTTATTTTTCAACATCAGGCATGTTATACCCCAGCTTGATTTCCCGAAAGCTGTCGTGGAGAAACAGCATGCCTTCATTAAGATCAAATATGGCAATACGCGGGTAGCTATTAAGGCACTGGAACCTACTGCCATGAGTTTTCTTGAAAAAACACCTCAGGCAATCAAACTGACCTTATTCCGTCCGGGGACAAAAGATGCTCATCATTTATTATCGGTTGTTTCAGTCTGTGAAATGTATCTGCTTTACCTCCTTTTTCTGCTTTTTATATGGAAACGGCTACCAGCGACTTCTAACCGTAACCTGCTCTTATTCTGTCTATTCTTTTCCTTATCCGTTTTGCTGGCCATTGGATTTAGCAATAATAATATCGGGGCCATTGTCCGCTACCGGAGTGTGGTGATTCCCTTTCTGATCATTCCTTTGGTCGTCCGTATTGACTGGACAGGCATTATTACAACCTTTAAGAAAATAAATAAATAATTATTATAATATTTATTTTTACGCTAATGAACGTTCAGATTTTTAATTTTTTATTGATTTTACCACATTTTTTCCCCTTTTACTGTCAATAATTGATAAATAATTGGAATAACAATCGTAATTCCGTTGTTTTGCAAAAAATATACTTCAAATGTCACTACGTTTTAATGCAATCCAAGACCTCTCCTCCAAATCGGATGTTACGGTGGAAGGCGCAGCTAAAATCACTGCTATTTTCAACAGCAATGTATTTACGCTTAAAACTGCCCGTGAGTTTTTGAGCGATGAGGCATACAAAAGCCTTCAGTCTTCTATCAAAGCTGGTCATAAAATTGACCGTGCAGTAGCCAACCAGATCGCCACCGGCATCCGTGCCTGGGCCGAATCAAAAGGGGTGACCCACTTCACACACTGGTTCCAGCCGCTCACCGGTACCACTGCAGAAAAACATGATTCC
>CALRQQ020000298.1:0-5039 GCA_943370345.1 Chitinophaga pinensis | reverse complement strand
AGAAACGATAGCGGCAGTGGTGCCCATCATCAATGAAGGCGGTGAGGAATATGCGAAGATCGGTGTGGGCAAATCCACCGGAACCAAACTGATCTCTGCCTGTGGCAACCTGAATAAGCCCGGCGTGTACGAAATTGATATGACCATTTCTGTAGAGGAGTTTATCTACAGTGATGAATATTGCGGGGGTATTCCCAATGGAAAAAAACTGAAAGCCTGTATACCGGGTGGTTCTTCTGTGCCCATTTTACCAGCCAATCTCCTGCTGAAAACAGCAAAAGGGGAAACAAGGCTGATGAATTATGAGAGCTTATCCGATGGCGGATTTGCAACAGGTTCAATGATGGGCTCCGGCGGATTTATCGTGATGGATGACAGTCAGTGTGTGGTGAAACATACATACACCCTGGCCCGTTTTTATCGTCATGAAAGCTGCGGACAGTGTTCTCCCTGCCGGGAAGGAACCGGCTGGATGGAAAAGATCCTGCTGAACCTGGAGAATGGGAAAGGTAAGATGAGTGATATTGACCTGCTCTGGGATATCCAGCGTAAGATCGAAGGAAATACGATCTGTCCGTTGGGGGATGCAGCTGCATGGCCGGTGGCGGCAGCGATCCGTCATTTCCGGGATGAATTCGAGTGGCATGTGACGAACCCGGAGGATGCGGTCAGAAGGAATTACGGCATCGGGCATTATGCGGATCCGATCCATGTTCCGGTGAGTTGAGGCCGGTTGGTTTAATTTTTAATTTTGACTTTTGAATTTATACGATGTCAGACGAAAAGAAACTCTTCAAAGTAACCATTGATAACATCACGATCGATGTTGAACCGGGTACTACTATTTTACACGCTGCCCGTACCATCGGGGGTGATGTAACCCCACCGGCGATGTGTTACTACAGCAAGCTCAAAGGCAGTGGTGGTAAATGCCGTACCTGTCTGGTGGAAGTGGCTGCCGGTTCTGCCGCAGACCCCCGCCCGATGCCCAAACTGGTTGCTTCCTGCCGTACGAATGTGATGGATGGAATGGTGGTGAAGAATATCACCAGCGAAAGGGTACAGGATGCCCGTGCCGGGGTGGTGGAATTCTTATTGCTCAATCATCCGCTGGATTGTCCGATCTGCGATCAGGCCGGAGAATGTCACCTGCAGGACCTGGGGTATGAGCATGGAAAAGAAGGCACCCGTTACGAATTCAAAAGAAGAACATTCGAGAAAGAAGATATTGGTCCGTATATCCAGTTGCACATGACACGTTGCATTCTTTGCTACCGTTGTACGTATGTGGCCGACCAGCTGACCGAAAACCGGGTACATGGGGTACTGGACCGTGGAGATCATGCAGAAATTTCAACCCTGATCTCAAAAGCAATCGATAATGAATTCAGCGGGAACATGATCGATGTGTGTCCGGTAGGCGCTCTGACTGATAAAACCTTCCGGTTCAAGAACCGGGTATGGTTCACCAAGCCGGTGGAAGCACACCGTGATTGTGATAAATGCTGCGGTAAAGTGACCCTCTGGCAGCGCGGTGATGAAGTGCTCCGGGTTACTGCCCGTAAAGACCAGTGGGGTGAAGTGGAAAGCTATGAGGGTAAGACCGGCTGGATCTGTAATACCTGCCGTTTTGATAAGAAGAGTGCGAAGGACTGGGTGATCGAAGGACCGTCAAAAGTGAGCCGTCATTCCGTGATCTCACAAGGTCATTATGTGGGTATGCAGAAACCCAAAGAGACCATGCCGGACGTGATGGGTGGACGCGGACCGAAACTGCTGATGGATATCCATGAAGTGAGTGAAGTGAATACGGTGGATATCAGTGCGCTGCCCGGACCGGCAACAAGTAAAAATTATACGAAGAACGAACAATAAACGATGGACATGCATTTACTGGCAATTGACCTTTGGTTCATACTCGGGAAAGCAATACTGATCGCCTGTATTATCGGGCTCTCTTTCTTCATTGCCATGTACACCACCCTGGCGGAACGTAAAGTAGCCGGCTGGCTGCAGGACCGTCATGGCCCCAACCGCGCGGGTCCTTTTGGTATTTTTCAACCCCTGGCCGATGGCGGTAAACTGTTTTTCAAAGAAGAGATCATACCGCTTTCTTCCAATAAATTTTTATTCCTGCTGGGCCCCGGTCTGGCCATGATCACCGCCCTGGTCACCAGTACCGTGATTCCCTGGGCCGCCCCTGTAACTACAGCCAGCGGCACCATGCCCCTGCAGGTGGCGGATGTGGATATGGGTATCCTGATCGTATTCAGTGTGGTGAGTGTGGGTGTATACGGGATCATGATCGGCGGATGGGCCTCTAATAATAAATTCTCACTGATCGCTGCGATCCGGGGTGCTTCACAGATGGTTTCGTATGAACTGCCAATGGGACTGGCGCTGATCGCCGTCATATTCATGACCGGATCCCTGAAGATGAGTGAGATCGTCAGTTATCAGGCTGCGCATGGTATGAATGTACTGTATCAGCCGCTGGGCTTTATCATCTTTTTCATTTGTGCACTGGCCGAGTGTAACCGTACCCCATTTGACTTACCGGAAGCAGAGAATGAACTGAACTTCGGATATCACCAGGAATATTCATCCATGAAGCTGGGCTTCTATCTCTTTGCCGAGTATATTAATATGTTTGTGAGTGCAGCCGTGATCTCCACCTTGTATTTCGGTGGTTATGATATTCCGTTTGTGAATGAAGCCGGCTGGGGACTTGAATCCTGGTTGCTCTCGGCCATCAGCTTTGGCGTATTGATGGCGAAGATTGCCTTCTTCCTGTTCCTGTTCATCTGGATCCGCTGGACCATCCCGCGTTTCCGCTACGATCAGCTGATGAATCTGGGCTGGAAGAAACTGATCCCGCTGGCATTGATCAATATGGTGATCAGCGCGGCAGTGATGTTGTGGTTGAGGAAGTAGGAAAGTGGAGAGTGGAGAGTGGAAAGTGGGGAGTGTCACCCTGCGCTTGCCGAAGGGGGAGACAAAAAGTAAAAATATTTGCGAATTTTTTAAAAGCTGTTCAGCTTTATGACATTAACAAACAGATCAAAACCGGTGGACCGGAAACCGATGACCTTTCTGGAGAGCATTTATCTCTGGAATATTGTGAAGGGCATGGGGATCACGATCAGTCACCTGTTTAAGAAGAAAGCAACCATTCAATACCCTGAACAGAAAAGGAGTTTTTCCAAGGTATTCAGGGGATTGCATGTGCTGAACCGTGATGCGGAAGGAAGGGAAAACTGTACGGCCTGTGGCTTATGTGCCGTGGCCTGTCCGGCAGAAGCGATCACCATGGAAGGAGCAGAACGTCTGCCGGGTGAAGAACACCTGTACCGCGAGGAAAAATATGCAGCGAAATATGAGATCAATATGCTGCGCTGCATTTTCTGCGGACTTTGTGAAGAAGCCTGTCCGAAAGACGCGATCTATCTGTCACAAACCTTTGCCCCGGCCAATTACGGACGGAAGGGCTTTATTTATAAGAAAGAAGAGCTGCTGATCCCGCACCCGGTGCTGGAAAAAGAAGCGTACCTGAAGGCATTGGGGGATAAGGCATCAAACAACTAAGAACGACTAACTGCTTATAAGCAATGAACATCATTCAAATACTTTTCGGATTTCTCACTGTGGTTGCCGTTTTCAGCGCCCTGATGATGGTGACCAGCAAGAATCCCGTATACAGCGTGTTGTGGCTGATCGCCACCTTTTTTGCAATCTCAGGTCACTATATCCTGCTCAATGCCCAGTTCCTGGCGATCGTGAACATAATTGTTTACGCCGGGGCCATCATGGTATTGTTCCTGTTTGTGATCATGCTGATGAACCTGAACAAGGAAACTGAACCCCAGAAAAACCGCTGGTTGAAAATAGCCGGGGCGCTCGCTGGCGGCTGTTTGCTTTTGATATTGGTTGCTGCCCTGAAGGATGCGTCTGTTAAAGAACAGGTGGCCACCTTCAACCAGGGAAATATTGGGCTGATCAAAAACCTGGGAAAAGAGTTGTTCACCACCTATGTGGTACCTTTTGAGATCAGCAGTGTACTGTTCCTGAGTGCGATGGTGGGAGCTGTGGTGATCGGAAAGAAAGAATGAATTTCATTTAACCGGTATGGAAGACATATAACGACCCGGAACTAAACTATAAAAATGCAAATAAATTATTATATCGTTTTGTCGATCGCCCTGTTCTGTATCGGGGTTGTGGGGGTACTCACCCGCCGTAACGCAATCATCATATTTATGTGCATTGAGCTCATGCTGAATGCCGTAAATCTGTTGCTGGTGGCTTTCTCCAAAATGCATCTGAACGCTGCCTATCAGGCGGCAGATCTGGCTGGAACAGCGGGTACCGACGGACAGATCTTTGTATTCTTTATCATGGTAGTGGCCGCAGCAGAAGTGAGTGTGGGACTGGCCATTATTGTGATGATGTACCGCAATATCCATTCCGTGGATGTGAATTTCTTAAACAGGTTAAAACATTGATGCCCGGACAGGGAAATAGTATATGAATAACGCTTTACAGATAGTTTACCTGATCCCCTTGCTGCCGTTACTGGGTTTCCTGATCAACGGACTGGGCAGGAACTATTTATCCAAAACACTGATCGGCCTGATTGGCTCGGGTAGTATTCTCGGCTCCTTTATCCTCAGCATCTGGGTATTCCTGCAGGTGAAAGGGGGCAATACCTACGTGGCCGAGTATTTTAATTTTATTGCCGTAGACAAACTGGTCATTCCATTCGCCTTTAAGATCGATCAGCTTTCTTCCCTGTTCCTGCTGATCATTACAGGCGTCGGTTTCCTGATCCATGTGTATTCGGCTTCCTATATGCACGAGGAAAAGCCTGGTCATTTCGGACGTTATTTTGCGTACCTCAATCTTTTTGTGTTCTCCATGCTGTTGCTGGTCATGGGGGCCAATTTTGTGATCCTCTTCATTGGCTGGGAAGGGGTTGGACTTTGTTCTTACCTCCTGATCGGCTACTGGTTCAAAAAACAGGACTACAACAAAGCCGCCAA
>CALRQQ020000297.1:0-5102 GCA_943370345.1 Chitinophaga pinensis | reverse complement strand
GTAACGGGATGGATGAGACTGTTGAGCAGGGCCAGTTTTTCCGGGTTGTTAAACACGATATCCGCCAGGTATTTTCGTTGCAGCTGTCCGTCTGTATAGCTGGCTTCCCCAAAATGCTGCATGATCAGTTCCCGGAGTCCTGCGTCGGTATTCATGATCGTTTTGGCCGCATTATCGGCATAGTACACCGGTATACCCAATGTCTCCAGAATCCTGGCCACGGTTGTTTTGCCACTGCCGATGCCACCGGTAAGACCGACACGATACATGGGGGATAATTTTTGGAAAGATAAGAAAAAGCGAAAGGCTAGAAGCAAGAAACGAGAAGGGCCTCCTTAGGAGTGGTACTATAAACTCGGAATATTTCTTCTTTAGGATTCCTTCTTGCTTCTCGCTTCTAGCTTCTCGCTTCTAGCTAAAAAAGCCCGGAGAATAATAATCCTCCGGGCTTCAGTTAAAACGTCTAAGAAATTATTTCTTCGCTTCCGCAACGGGCTTATTCAGCGCCGTGGTCCAATCCAGACTGATCGCTGATTTTTCGATCTTGATATAGCTGCCCGGACTGGTTTCGATAGTCAGGGTAGTACCATCATCATTTACTTTATTGATGGTGCCATGGATACCGGCAATGGTAACGATCTTGTCGCCTTTTTGCAGATTCTCGATAAAGCTTTTTTGTGTTTTGGCGCGTTTTGCCTGCGGACGGATAAAGAATAACCAGAACACCACGATCATCAGACCGAGGAAGATGAATTGGAATCCGCCGCCACCGGCTGCTTGTCCGCCTTTTCCATCTCCACCGGGAGGTACACAACCGGCGAATACGAGGGCTACTACGGCAATACTGAGATAAGAATTGATTTTACTGTACATGCTTGTATGTTTATTATTTTTCACTTACTACTCCTGTAAAAGTCAGGGTATGCTCTTTGACCGGCTTGGTGTTGGCAATCACATGCACCTGCTTGGTGATGCTGCCGCTGCCACTGCCGTTGAATTTTGCTTTGATAATACCTTCCTGTCCGGGGGCAAAAGGCTGTTCAGGTTTTTCCGGAATGGTACAACCACAGGAAGCGGTTACATTTTCAATGATCAGGTTCTTGTCGCCGGTGTTCCTGAACCGCCAGGTGATCTCGATTTCCTTGTCCTTTTTCAGATTCCCGAGTGCCTGTGTTGTAGAATCAACCCAGGTAAGGGTGGTGAAATTGGTGGTATCAGTGACCGCTTTTTCGATCTGCTCCTTGGTCATTGTTTCAACCGGGGCTTTCTTGTCCATTTCCTTGCAGGCGGCCAGTGAAAGGACGGCCAGTGCTATAAGGGCTGTTTTTTTCATGTTTGCTTAAATCGTTTAAGTTATATGAAGTGGGCAAAGTTAGTTAAAATGACCAGACGTGTATCATGGTTTTTTGTAATCCACTTTCTCCATTTTCCCCTGCTGTACCAGTTCCTTGTGGATATTGTCCAGTATCCCGTTCACAAACTGGCCGCTTTGCTGGGTACTGTAATCCTTGGCCAGATCGATATACTCGTTGATGGTTACTTTGGGCGGGATCGTTTCAAAATACAGGAACTCGGATACACCCATTTTCATCATGATCATATCCAGTTGGGCGATCCGCTCCGGATCCCAGTTCTTCAGTTTGGGGATGATCAGGGTCTGCAGGTGCTCGCTTTTTTCCAGCACGGTCTTTAAGAGGGTCTTCGCAAAAGATTCCTTATCAGGACTCAGCATTTGCCGGAAATGCAGGGAGCCTGGTTTCTGGAGATAACCACTGAGCAGCTGCACCACCATTTCTCCGTCATCATCCCAATTGGAAAAATGTTCTTCAATATGGGATACAAAAACGTCATTGGCCAGCATCAGGTCATTCAGGATAAATTCCAGGATCTTTTTTTCCTCCTGTTTTTCACGGGCACCTTTGGCGATATAGGTCTTGTATTCGGTGGTTTCGGCCAGGTTCAGGTAGGTCTTGCGGATCAGGTCGCGATTCGTATAGAGTTCTGGTTTTTCTTCCGCAAACTGTGCTTTCAGTTCAGCGTCTTCCAGCATTTTCCATAAAATTTCATTGCCGGCCAGTTTAGTATTTACATTGAGGTCATCAGCTGAGGGGAGGTGCTTGGAGGCCCGCTGGTGAGCATCGGTTTCGGCATATCTTGTAACTTCTGTCAGGAACCAGGTCAGGTAAACCAACAAGGAACGGGTCTGATCAAAATGTTGCTGTAAAAGTTTCTGGGCGTCGACGGGTTTAGGGCCATTTTCGGAGAGGGATAAGGTGTAAAGTGTTTGCATCACTTTTACCCGGATATTTCTTCTGCTGATCATGAGTTGATAAGAACTTATTTTAGGAATGCAAAGATAAGGAACCCGGCTGGCATTATCCGGTATGTGTAGAAAATGAAAAAGCCCGTTGAAAATCAACGGGCTTTAATGCTCAGGGTCGCCTGTTTATTCTTTTATAAAGCGGAGGAGCTGGTTGTTTCCGTTGCCGCTGATCCGTATAAAATAAATTCCGGCCGGTAATCCGGTTACCTGGATGTCTTTTTTGCTGGTAAGGTTGCTTATCGTTTCCGTACGCAAAACACGCAGGTCAGCAGATAATACTTCGATCTTTATCTGGTTTATGGCTGTGGTAAATGCCAGGGTCAGCTGCTCTCTGGCAGGTACCGGATACAAATAAGCGCGTTGCTGTCCGTCACTGATCAGTACTGTAATGACCATACTGTATTTTGACTGGTTGTCGAGGTCGGTCTGTACGAGCCGGTACCAGTTCATTCCGGCGGAAGGACGTTCGTGCAGGTATTCATATTGCTGATCAATGTTGCTGTTGCCTTTGCTGGCGATCGTGGCGAGAGGACTAAACCGGATCCCGTCCCGGCTAACTTCTACCGTAAATTGTTTATTGTTTTGTTCAAACGACGTGGTCCAGCGCAAGAGACTTTGTTTCTTATTGATCGCAATGCCGGTAAAGGACGTCAGGGTCACGGGCAGGGTAGCACCCGCATCCACCAGGAAGAAACGGGAGAACCCGGTAAAGTTGGCTGTAAAGACTGTTATGCCTGAACCGAGTGTGGTGACCGTGGGCGTTACTAAAACTGTATTCGAGGAATTAGCAGCACCCGCTGAGGCGGCTGTTGTTTTAGCAATGCGGAGGGTATTGGCATTTTTACCACCCAATTCTGCATTTTCAAAATAAAGGGCAATGGTATAATCCGTGGTACTGGTATTAGTAGTTGGGGTAACCGCAAAAACTTTGGCCGAACGTTCACCACCCAGGGCACTTACCCAGGTGGTACCACCCGCTTCCAGTGAAGCGTTCACACAACCGAGTGAAGCATTCACACCTCCTATACGGAACAGGAGTTTGCTGTTGTTGGAGTAAAAATAATCATTGCTGCCATTGGTAATATGATTGGCGGCTATGGCCCCGGCACTGGTTTCAATGGCGGTGCCGGTGGCGGAAACCGATAACCGGATGATCGGTTTTATACCATTCCCTACATAGTTTACCGAACTGAAAGAGCCGGAACAGTTAATGCCATTCTGGTACATAAAGTTGCCCTGACTGGCCGTTCCGCCATCCGCATAGGTGCCGGTAAGATCGGCGGCATTTCCTGCATCGGCTGTACCATTATCATAACAGATCTCGATGGCCAGATTACTGCTGCCATCCCAGGTAAATGGCGTACTCAGGGTAAAACTATTCCAGTTGGCCACGCTGCTGTAAGATGCGTTGTTGTAAACGGTAGTCATGCCCCCGATCACCGTCGCTCCTCCATCTACCAGGTAAGACGTGCTCGTCTGAGCCATCTTGATGGAAAAATTGCTGTAGGGCCTCGTACTGAGTTTTGAATTTATAAACAATTGCAGGGCGGTGATCGATCCGGGTGTTACACCGGCCGCCAACAGCTCACTGGCTTTATAAACTGACTGACTGCGCTGGCTTTGTTGACGGGCGTCGAAAGGACCGCCGCTGACAGTGAAGGTCAGTGTGCCGATACTGTAGGTGCCTGAACTGCTGCCGGAAGGAGCGGTATCATTATCCCCGAGACTGATCGTCAGGGTGGGGGTGGTGACTCCTTTTGTGGCATCCCCGCCTCCACTGTTAACAGTAAAATCGAGGATGATGGTTTCAGTGCTTTCCACATTGGCATCATCATAAACACGAACGGTGAAGTTCTGAGCGCTGGTGGAGCCACTGCTGAACGTCAGGACATCACTGAGACTACTGAAATTGCCATTGGTGGTCACTTCATAGTCCAGTCCTTTTGTACCGGTACCGCTATAGGTCAGCGTGGCGGTCGCAGTGGCCGTAGGTGCTGCGCCAATCGTCATCTGGTATGTGTAATCGGTATAGGTCCGGCAGCCACTCAGGGTGCCACTGCTGCTTTCACTTCGGGAAGAACTGGCAAGCGCAAAGTTGATCGTGGTACCGCAGGGAACCAGGGCCAGGTTGGAGGGATCCACCAGACTGGAGCGCGATGGTAGCAGCATGGCTGCCTGGGCCCTTGCTTTTTGTCCGATGGTAAACAGGGTATAACAATTGGTGTAACTCATGAAGTTACTTTCCGTATTGATCGTATAGTTATTGGGGGCGGCACAGGTATTGGCGCCGGTACGGCAGGCAAAACTGTAAATGCCTGTTACGGAATTGAGGTTATTAAAAATGGGATCTGTATCGCAGATCCTGTCACCGTCGGTGCTGCAGTTGCTGTTGGTCGGGCATTGCGTATTATTGGCAGAACCCTGAAAGGGGTGATAGAGGTTCAGGGCATGTCCGATTTCATGGGGCAGGGTTTTTTCACCAGCTAACATTTGGGTAGCCAGCATAACAGTCCCATCCAGACTGGAAGAGGACCCGGGAAAATAGGCGAATCCGGCAATGAATTGTCCGGAAGTACCATCGGCTCCATCAATTTTATTCACTAGCCATATATTATAGTAATTACTGGTATTCCATCGGGCCAGATTCTTCATGGTCAGTTCCGGACAACCGGTGGCATTGTTTACATTGATGCCATTTGCAGTATAATTCGGCAGGGCGGAGGCATCCACCCGGTCAATGCCATTGGTGGAACCACAGGAGGGGGTACGTTGGGCGAGG
>CALRQQ020000296.1:0-5105 GCA_943370345.1 Chitinophaga pinensis | reverse complement strand
ACTTACTTTTTTAAAATCGTAGCGGGGAAAATCATTGGGAATACGTTTCGGGAAAGCCATGGCATACTGGATCGGCAGCTTCATATCCGGCAATCCCATCTGGGCCTTGATACTGCCATCTTCAAACTGTACCATACTATGGATGATGCTCTGCGGATGGATCACCACCTGGATCTGTTCCGGCTGCAGGTTGAATAACCATTTGGCCTCGATCATCTCGAGTCCTTTATTCATCAGTGTGGCGGAATCAATGGTGATCTTGGCGCCCATACTCCAGTTAGGATGCTGCAGTGCATGCTCCCGCTTTACATTCACCAGGTAGTTGGGTTTACGACCGATAAAAGGACCACCCGAAGCCGTAAGGATGATCTTGTCTATCCGGTTACGGGTTTCACCTACCAGGCATTGAAAAATGGCGGAATGTTCGGAATCAACCGGAATAATAGGCACGCGATGTTCCACCGCCTTTTGCATAATGATATCACCGGCCACTACCAGGGTTTCTTTATTAGCAAGGGCAATGGCTTTCCCGGCATAGATCGCATTGAGTGTGGGTTTTAATCCGGCATACCCTACAATGGCCGCCAGCATCAGGTCATAACAATCCATGGAAGCCACTTCTTCGAGGGCTTTCTCCCCGGCAAAGACCTTGATATTGGTGGATGCAAGAGCATCCTTCACCCGGTTATATTTTTTTTCATCCCCGATCACCACCACATTGGGATTAAACTGGAGAGCCTGGCGTATAAGCAGGTCATCATTACTCTGCGCTGTCAGTACTTCCGCGGAAAACTTATCGGTATTGGCCGCGATCACATCCAGTGCCTGTGTACCGATGGAACCGGTGGAACCAAAGATGGCAATTCGTTTTACAGGTATTTCCTTATTCATTAAAACCTTACTGATTTTCTGTCCATTTAATTAATTCATCCGCGATCTTCCGGTCATTGCTGAGCCGGGGTACTTTATTCTGCCCGCCCAATTTACCGATTGATTTCATGTAATCGATAAAGCCGTTCTTCCGGATCCGGGTCAGTTTGAGCGGCTGCAGGATCGAGCCTCCGATCAGGTCATCATAATACACATTTTTTTGGCGTAATGCAAGGTCCAGCCGGGCAGTAAAATCACCCATATCGGCGGGTGGCTGCTCAAACTCCACGAACCATTCATGGTAAGACTTGCCGGCATCACTGCTGACATAAGGGGCTACCGTGAATTCAGTGATCTGCACTTTCATCTCTTCTGCCACTTTCAGCATACTGTATTCCACTTCCTCCCCGATCACATGTTCTCCGAACGCGGAAATAAAATGTTTGGTCCTGCCGGACACGATCAGCCGGTAAGGATCCACGGAAAGGAACTTCACCGTATCACCGATATTATAGCCCCAGAGACCGGCATTACTGTTTATGATCAATGCATAATTCTCTCCCACTTTCACGTCTTTCAGTGATAAGCGGGTCGGATTTTCATTAAAGATCTCGCCAGCCGGTACAAATTCAAAAAAGATGCCGCTATTCGTATTCAGTAATAATCCTTCCGCTTCCTGTGAATCCTGAAAAGCAAAGAATCCTTCACTGGCCGGAAACAGTTCGATCGTATCTATTTTACGTCCGATGCTTTCAAAGAGTTTGGCTTTATAGGGCTCGAAATTCACGCCTCCCTGCACCATTACATTGAAATGAGGGAATAGTTCGCCTACTTTTTTACCACTCCGTTTCACCAGTTCATCAAAATACATTTGCATCCACGGGGGGATCCCGCTGATCAGGGTCATGTTCTGATTGATCGTTTCATCCACGATCTTACCCAGTTTGGTCTCCCAGTCTTCGATACAATTGGTCTCATAACTGGGCATCTGGTTGGAACGAAGATACTGCGGTACGTGGTGGTTGACGATCCCGCTCAGGCGACCGGTCGGGATCCCGCCTACCCGGTCCAGCACCGGGGAACCGGATAAAAAGATCAGTTTCCCGTCCGCAAACCGGGTATTTCCGGTCTCCGCCATATAACAAAGCAGGGCATTCCGGGCCGTATTGATATGGTTGGGAATCGAGTCCTTGGTGATCGGGATATACTTTGTGCCACTGGTGGTGCCGGAGGTTTTGGCAAAATAAATCGGCTTCCCCTTCCAAAGCACATTGTGCTTGCCTTCTTTGATCCGTTCAATCCAGGGCTTCAGCTGCTCATAGTCCCGGATAGGCACCGACTGCTTAAATCCCTCGTAGTCAGACACTTGGTCCATGCCGGCGGATTTTCCAAACTCCGTCAGCCTGCCGGTTTTCAACAATTGCTTAAAAATGGCGTCCTGGTCGGCCAGGGCCGTGGTCATCCCTTTCCGGATACCTTTATATATATAAGCGGCAAAGGGTTTTGCCAGAAAAGACTTGATTTTCATACATTCACGATATGGTCCGCCTTGGCGGGGTACAAATATAACAGATGCCCCGGCAATACGGGGGGACTAAATGTTCGTAAAACTTTGATTTCCCGTTTGCCACTTCAAAAATTCCCCTTACCTTTGCCTCCCGAAATTTCGGGATAAATTATAACGTATGATAGCTGTAGTAAAAGTAGCCGGACAACAATACAAAGTGGAAAAAGACCAGACTTTGTACGTTCCTCACGTGGAAGGCAATGCCGGTGATAAACTGGACCTCGAAGTATTACTGGTAGATGCCGATGGCAAACTGTCTGTAGGCAGTGCTGTGGGTACTAAAGTACAGGCAGAGATCCTGGACCAGGTAAAAGGTGATACCGTGATCGCCTACAAACAAAAACGTCGTAAAGGTTTCCACAAAAAGAAAGGACACCGTACTGCGTATACAAAAATCAAAGTAACCAGTATTGCTTAATCAGTGAAACGGGTATCCTGAAACGGACAACCCATCCCTGATCAACTAATCAACTCAAAAATTATAAACCTCATACAATGGCACATAAGAAAGGTGAAGGTAGTGTAAAGAACGGCCGCGACTCGCACAGCAAGCGTCTTGGCGTTAAGATCTTTGGTGGTCAGCCTGCTGTTTCAGGCAACATCATCGTACGTCAGCGTGGCACCGTTTATCACCCCGGTAAGAATGTAGGAGTAGGCAGAGACTTCACATTATTCGCACTTACTGATGGTGTGGTGGAGTTCCGCAAAGCAAAAAACAACAAGACAGTTGTATCTGTTGCGTTAGCTGAAGCATAAGCGGCTTGGTACCAACTTTTGAATTTTGTGGAAAAAAAATTTGGGTAGTATAAAATAATTGTTATTTTTACTATCGTTAACCCATTCTACTAAACATTAAATTCAAAAAAAATGGCTACTAAGAAAAAAGCTGCTCCGAAAAAAGCTGCAAAGAAAGCTGCTCCGAAAAAAGCTGCTAAGAAAGCTGCTCCTAAGAAAGCTGCTAAGAAAGCTGCAAAGAAAAAGAAATAAGCTTGCTTATCTCTTTAAAGAAATAGGAAGTCCTTCGAAATTCGAAGGACTTTTTTTATATCCCTCCTTCGTCGGGATGACAAATTTTCTTAGTACCTCCCGACTCCTGACTCCCGACTCCCGACTCCCGACTCCCGACTCCCGACTCCTGACTCCCGACTCCTGACTCCTGACTCCCGACTCACCAATTCCCCCTAAATTCGCTCCATGGACAACGCCGCCATCGCCGACAACTTCAGCCTGCTCGCCAAACTCATGGATATCCATGGCGAGAATTCCTTTAAGACCAGAACTTACGGAGCCGCCGGATTCAATATTGAAAAGATGCCGGTAAGCCTGAAAGATACACCCCGGGAAAAACTATCCGGGATCAAGGGCATCGGACCCAGTATTGCGGAAAAAGTGATCGAAATGCTGGACACCGGCAAACTAGGTATCCTCGAAGAATATATTTCCAATACTCCACCCGGTGTGATAGAAATGCTCAACATCAAAGGCATTGGCCCAAAAAAGATCCATACCATCTGGAAAGAAATGGGGATCGAATCGATCGGCGAACTGCTCTATGCCTGTAATGAGAACCGGCTGACCCTCTTCAAAGGGTTTGGCGAAAAGACCCAGCAGAATGTACAGGCCGCGATCGAATTCTATTTTCAGCACCAGGGTCATTTTCTCTATGCCCAACTGGAAGAAATATTCCCGCAGATCGACCAGTACCTTAAAAAAATATTCAGTCCGGATAAAGTAAATAGTACCGGACGCTACCGTCGCCAGGAATTGACCATTGACGAACTGGAGTTCGTGGTGCTGCTCCCCAACGGGAAAGTGAAACCCGCTTTCCAGACGGCCCAGCCCCCCGAATTACTGGAAGAAAAAACAGATAGCCTGTTATATCAACTGAAGAACGGACTTAAACTCCGTTTATATACCGGCGGAGATACGATGGCGGAATCCTTATTTAAAACCACGGCCAGTCCTGAATTCCTGGAGGCCTTTGAAAAAAATTTTCCTGCGATCGATTACCAAAAAGCCGGCATGAATGAAGAGGCCGTATTCAGTCAGGCCGGTATACCTCCGATCCCACCCTGCCTGCGGGAAACAGGAGATATTATCCGCACGGCCCTGCAACAGGGAATTCCCCAACTGATCGAAGCCGGGGATATCCGCTCACTCATACACAGTCATAGTAACTGGAGTGATGGGAGCAATACCTTAGAAGAAATGGCGGCTGAGTGTATCCGCCGGGGATGGGAATACATGGTGATCTCTGATCACTCGCAAACTGCTTTTTATGCAAACGGACTCAAAGAAGACCGGATCCGTGAACAGCACCGGCAGATCGACCTGCTCAATAACCAGCTGGCCCCCTTCCGTATTTTCAAAAGCATCGAAAGCGATATTCTGAATGACGGCAGCCTGGATTACCCGGAAGAAGTATTAAAAACCTTTGACCTCGTAATCGCTTCCGTCCACAGCAACCTCGGCATGAGTGAGGATAAGGCCAATGCGCGGCTGATTAAGGCGATCGAAAATCCATACACCCGCATACTCGGTCACATGACCGGACGCCTGCTATTGAGTCGCAATGGCTACCCGGTAGATCACCGGCTCATCATCGATGCCTGTGCGGCAAATAAAGTGGTGATCGAACTCAATGCCCACCCACGCCGGTTGGATATCG
>CALRQQ020000295.1:0-5106 GCA_943370345.1 Chitinophaga pinensis | reverse complement strand
TCAGTTAGAACTGAACTACCTGAACAATTACCGGATCATCCGTTATGCCGATGTACTCCTGATGGCTGCAGAAGCCTGGAATAAATCAGCTACGCCGAAT
This sequence comes from Chitinophaga pinensis, assembly GCA_943370345.1. Classification (GTDB taxonomy): domain Bacteria; phylum Bacteroidota; class Bacteroidia; order Chitinophagales; family Chitinophagaceae; genus JJ008. The sequence goes on along the minus strand of CALRQQ020000295.1, from coordinate 5,006 downwards.
GATACCAAGGCACAAGGTTACCTGAACCTGGTACGTCGCCGTGCCTTTGGCGATAACCTGCATGATATCACCACAACAGGCAATGCGCTTTACCTGAATATCCTGGATGAGCGCCGCTTAGAACTGGCGATGGAAGGGGATCGGTTCTTTGACCTGGTACGTGCCGGTCAGGCAGCAGCCAAGATCACCGGTTTCACTGCAGGTAAACATGAAGTGTTCCCGATACCGCAGGATGAAGTAACTATTTCCGGACTGACCCAGAATGCCGGTTATTAATCAACCACCAAAACGAAAGCAAATGAAAGCATTAAAATATATAACTGGACTGGCCTTATTAGTGGCCTTCTCCACGGGTTGTAAGAAGGAAACCTACGAAGATGTATCTTTTGTAGAAACCGCTGCTGCCCCTGATCAGCTCGGTGTATTGTTCGAGATCACCCAGGACAATACCGGATTAGTGACCATTACCCCCAACGGGGCCGGTGCTGTTTCCTACGATGTGTATTACGGCCATGGCGGTACCACACCGGTGAAAGTACAGGCGGGTAAGAACACCACCCACGTGTATCCCGAAGGTGTTTACAGTGTGAAGATCGTTGGGTACAGTGTGAACGGTAAAACCACCGAGATCACCAAACAGCTCACTGTTTCTTTCCGGGCTCCGGAAAATCTCGATGTTACCACGGCTATTGATGCTGCCAGTAATTATAAACTGAATGTATCAGCAACAGCCTTATATGAAACCAACTTCCGCGTATTCTTCGGGGATGTGCCCAATGAAGTGGGTACGGTATTCCTGGAAGGACAGACCGTCAGTCATACCTATGCTACTGTCGGAACCTTCACCGTTCGCGTGGTTGCTTACAGTGGTGGTGCAGCCACCACACAGATCACCCGTCAGATCACTATTGTGGATCCCGTGTTATTACCCTTAACCTTTGAATCACCCACGATCAATTACGCCTTCAATAATTTTGACGGCGGAAATGCCAGTGTGGTAGCCAATCCCCAGGCAACCGGTATCAATACCAGTGCGAAAGTGGGTAAAATGGTAAAGGGCCCCGGTGGTCAGGTATGGGGTGGTTCATGGATTGGACTCAGTTCTCCCATTGACTTCTCAGTCAACAAAGTATTCCGGATGAAAGTATGGTCACCCCGTGCCGGAGCTAAAGTGCTGCTGAAAGTAGAGAACGGAGCGAACACGGCCCAGAATTTTGAAAAAGAAGCCACAACGTCTGTTGCGAATGCATGGGAAGACCTGGTGTTTGATTTCAACGCGATCAATACAGCAAACCCCTATAATCATATTGTACTGATTTTTGAACTGGGTACAGTAGGTGATGGCTCATCCAATTTCACGTTCTATTTCGATGATATCCGCCAGACCAATTCTATTCCGGGTTCATTGCTGAACCTGCCTGTTACTTTTGACCTGCCCGGTATCAACTATGCCATGGTAGACTTCGGTGGCAATAACACCGTAACAGCGGCGGATCCTGCCAATGCAGCCAACAATGTAAAAAAGACAACGAAAACCAATGGTGCTGAAACATGGGCCGGAACAACCATCGGTGCCGGATTTATCACCCCGCTGGCTTTTTCTGCAACCGCTACTCAGATGACCGTGCGTGTTTATTCTCCTGCAACAGGTCTTAAGATCCGTCTTAAAGTAGAAGACCGGAATGATAATACCCGTTCTGTAGAAACAGAGAAACTGACCACTGTGGCGAATGGCTGGGAAACCCTGGTATTTGATTTCAGGAATCAGGCTACCGGAACGGCAGCCCTGAATCTTACGTACACGTATAACATGGCCTCTATCTTCTTTGATTTCGGCACAGCAGGTACGGGTAAGATCTTCTATTGGGATGATGTGACTTTCCTGCCGGTTAATATAGCTGGTCTTGAACTTCCGCTGGACTTCCAGTCAACTACCCTGAATTATACCTTTACTAACTTTGATGGCGGGGATGTGACCATTGTAAATAATCCGCAGCAGGCAGGTTTAAACACCAGTACCAAAGTGGCTAAAATGGTGAAGAATGCAGGTCAGCCCTGGGGCGGATCCTGGATTGCTTTAGATGCGCCGATCAACTTTGGTGCACTGAGAACATTCAAGATGAAAGTATGGTCACCCCGTGTAGGCGCCAAAGTGCTGCTGAAAGTGGAGAACATGACGAATGGTGGAATCAATTTCGAGAAAGAAGTAACCACCACCACCAGTAATCAATGGGAAGAACTGACTTTTGACTACACAGGTATCAATGTGGCCAATTCCTACCAGAAGATCGTTTTGATATTTGACCTGGGTACCATGGGAGATGGTTCACCCAACTATACGTTCTACTTTGACGACATCAAGCTTAACTAAACCTAAAATCATTCAGTCATGATGACTACAATAAAAAAACTGTCCCTGCTTTGCCTCGCTGCCGTACTGGTGGTAAGCGGCTGTAAAAAGCAAGAATATGCTTTTGGCGATATCAAAACGCCGAAGGACCTCACCCTCACTGCAGTGGTAGCCGGGGTGGATGCTTCCAACCCCAATGGGAATGGTACCGGTACGGTCACCATCACCGCTACGGCCACCGATGCACTGACCTACAATATCGATTATGGGGATGGTACCACGAAAGTGGTGCCCTCCGGTACGATCGTAAAGAAATACACCACGCCCGGCACCAACAGCTTCACCATTACGGTGAATGCAATCGGTACAGGCGGTGCCATTTCCACGATCAGTAAGCGCATCACCGTATTTGTTGCGTTTGAAATTCCTGCCGCGATCCTGAATCCGCTGACCGGCACCGGCTCTAAGATCTGGGTAACCGATAATAATGCTCCTGGTCATTTTGGTGTAGGTCCCAATAATGAGTTCTCTCCGATCTGGTATGCGGCTGGTCCCAATACCCGCGAACCCTGCGCGTATGATGATGAGATCACCTTCTCCCGCAATGCGCTGAACCGTGTATCCATGACCATCGATAACAAAGGCAATTCCTTCTCTATCGGAGCAGCAACCGGTTTTTATGGCTTCGGTGGCGGAGATGGTTGTTATGCGATCAATACCGGAGGCACCCGTGCCCTGGCCTTTATGGATGCCACTTCCGGTTCTACCGCAGCGGTATCTACGCAGATCCAGTTCATGGTGCCGGGTAATGGTATCATCAACTTCGGTACCGGTGGTACCACGTATGAGATCCTGTCGATCACCAATACCAGTCTTCATCTGAGAAATATTGGTGCTGATGGAAACTCCTGGTATCAGAAATTAAAGCCCAAACCATAATATATGCGTGCCGCTTTATTATCTGCCTTATTTATCAGCCTTTTCTGTGCCTGTGGCAAGGATGACCCCAAGCCCAACAACACGGCACCGACCAACCTCACCGTGAATGCGGTGGTGGCATCGGACAACAGTGGCAATGTGGCGTTCACCGCCGCCGCCACCAATGCCGTGACCTATGAGTATGATTATGGCAATGGCGTATTTGCCACCGTTCCTTCAGGGATCGTAACCTATAAGTACCCGGCATCGGGTACCTATACGGTCAATGTGATCGCGAAGAGCAGCGGGGGACAAACGATCTCCAAATCCATTTCGGTAACGGTTGCCGTGGCCCAGTCACTCATCTTTTCGGATGAATTTGACACACCCGGCGCACCTGATCCCGCCAAATGGGGCTATGACCTTGGTGCCGGAGGCTGGGGCAATAATGAAGTGCAGTATTATACCAACCGGCTCGATAATGCGGTCGTATCCAATGGTACACTGAAGATCATATTAAAGAAAGAGGCTTTCAGCGGCAGTGCTTATACTTCTGCCAGGATCTTATCAAAGAATAAGTTCTCTTTCAAATATGGTAAGGTGGAAGCAAGGGCCAAACTGCCGGCTGGCGGAGGCACCTGGCCTGCCATCTGGATGCTGGGCGATAATATCAATACGGTCAACTGGCCGGCCTGCGGGGAGATCGATATCATGGAACATGTCGGCAATCAGCTGAACAAGATCTTTGGTACGTTGCACTATCCCGGTTTCTCCGGCGGCAATGCAGTTGGCGGTAATACAACGATCTCCAATGTGACCACCGAATTCCACAAGTATGGGGTAGAGTGGACCGCCACTTCCATTAAGTTTTCGGTGGATGATGTCGTGTTCTTCACGTTTGCCAATAACAATACCCTGCCCTTCAATCAGAACTTCTTCTTAATTCTGAATGTGGCCATGGGCGGAAATTTTGGCGGGGCGGTGGATCCGGCCTTTACACAAGGACAAATGGAGATCGATTACCTACGTGTGTATCAATAAAAAGTAATTCAGATTTTAGTTTTAGGTCTATAGCAATTATTAACGAGCAGTCATGAAAGTGGAACGTGAATTCCTTTCCAGGATCTTACTTCCACTTTTATTTAATTTTTCAAACGATCATATATGAAAACGATTCTGCCATCTATGACGGGCATCTGTATCCTTTTCTTTTTACTCGGGTGCAGTCCTTCCCTGAACAGTCAGTCAAAATATAAAAAGTTAGTCTGGTCCGAAGAGTTCAACTACAAAGGGCTGCCCGATTCATCCAAATGGAATTATGACAAGGGCACCGGTTGTCCGGATGTATGCGGCTGGGGCAATAACGAATTACAGTATTATACCTGGAACCGTACGGAGAATGCCCGCGTGGAAGACGGTCATTTAGTGATCGAAGCCCGTAAGGAAGACATGCAGGGGATGAAGTACACTTCTGCCCGCTTAGCTACCAAGAATAAGGGCGACTGGAAATACGGTCGTATTGAAATAAAGGCCCAGTTACCCGCCGGACGTGGCATGTGGCCCGCCATCTGGATGTTGCCTACTAAATGGGAATATGGCGGATGGCCCCGCAGTGGCGAGATCGATATCATGGAAAATGTGGGCTACTGGCCCGATTCCGTATTAGCTACGGTACATACCGAAGCCTATAATGGCATGCTTGGTACGCAGAAGACCAAGGGGGTGCACGAACCCGGCA
>CALRQQ020000294.1:0-5116 GCA_943370345.1 Chitinophaga pinensis | reverse complement strand
ATGACCATATCTGCCTGAGCAGCATTGATGAAACATTGAATTATCTGCAGCAGCACACGCACCCGGAACTCATCCTGCTGAATGTGCGGCTGCGGGAAAAATATCACCCATCTGTTTTCAATTCAGTCAACTATACAGGAGCTGTCCTGTTTGCAGCTGCCTGATCCTTTCAGACAAAAACCGGTTTATGAAACTGATTATCGTTGAAGATGAACAGCTGGCCGCCGAAAGGCTCATGACTATGCTGAAGAAATACGACCCTTCAGTCGAAGTGATCGCCTGTCTCGAAAGCATTGAAGATACAGTCCGTTTTCTGAAGAGCCATAGCCATCCGGACCTGTTGTTGCTTGATATTCATTTATCCGACGGACATAGTTTTGAAATTTTCAAACAGGTCAGTTACAATGGCCCCGTGATCTTTACCACCGCCTATGATATCTATGCACTCGAGGCATTTAAACTGCTGAGCATCGATTATATTCTGAAGCCTATTACCCAGGATGCATTGGCAGCCGCCCTCAATAAGTTCAAATCCCTTTCCCTGACGTTCAATGCGGCCCAGCTCCGTTCAACGATGCCTTCCATGCAGGAGCACCGGTATAAGAAACGGTTTCTTGGGAAAGTGGGTCAACGCCTGTTTTTTATCGATATCAACGAGATCGCCTTCTTTCAGGCTGATAATAAAATTGTATACCTGGTTGACAGATCCGGTACCCGTTATATCGTGGAGCATACCATGGAAAAACTGGAAGAACAACTGGATCCCCGTCAGTTCTTCCGGCTTAACCGGAAATTTATTGTCAGCATCCAGGCCATTCAGCAGGTAAAGCCCTACTTCAACAGCCGGCTCAAATTATCGGTACTCGGTGCCCCTCAGCAGGAGGAAATGGTGATCAGTCGCGACAGGGTGGCCGAGTTCAGGCAATGGGCGGAGAGTTAGTTAGTAGTTAGTAGTCGGGAGTCGGTAGTCAACAGCCCCTCCATAGAAAAAATAGCTAAAGTAACGGCCTTATCTCTTTTTACAGGATCTTCTGGCTTTAAACCTTAGGCCCGCCTGCCGGGTTTTTAAAATGAGTATATTTAGCGGGACTCAACCCGTTACAAATGTTCTGCACAAGAAAAGTTCCTTTTGTTTTCCTGCTCTGTTTTGTATTCCCGCTTATCGTTTTGGGTCAGGCGCCAGCTCAACTGCAGAAAGAACTTACAAAAATTCTTACTGACTATACCGATTCGGCACTTATCCCCGGGGCAGTATTACAGGTGCAGTACAAAGGAAAAATCATTTATCAACGGGCGGAAGGGCATGCCAGGCGGTTTGATGCGACAGGATCGGTACTGAAAAAGCCGGAGAAACTCAGGTTGACGCATTTTTATGATATTGCTTCACTGACCAAGGTCACTGGTACCACCACGGCCATTATGTTACTCACGGATCAGGGTAAACTGCATCCTGATGATCGCGTAGGAAAGTATATACCGGCTTTCAATTCTGCGGATAAAAAAGAGATCACGATCCGGCACCTGCTTACGCATACGTCCGGATTATATGAATGGTACCCGCTCTATTACCGGGCCCGTACAAAAGCGGCTACCTATGAACTGATCGCTTCATTGCCGCTTAAATACCCGGTGGGAAAAGAACGGCATTACAGTGACCTGGGATTTATTATACTCGGACAAATTATTGAAACCGTCACCGGTTTTTCCCTCGATCTGTTTGTGCGCCACGCTGTTTTTCAGCAACTCGGGATGATGCAAACGTTATATAAACCGGAAAAAAATATAAATAAAAAATTTATTGTACCTACCTCATTCGGTAATCCATATGAATACCGGATGGTGCACGATAGCAGCCTGGGTTTTGTGTTTAAAGAAATACATCCGGACCAGTGGAATGGCTGGCGGAATTATCTGTTAAGAGGGGAGGTAAATGATGGTAATTGCTGGTATGCCTGTGAAGGAGTGAACGGCGCCGCTGGTTTATTTTCTACTGTTGGTGACCTGCAATTACTGGTGAATATGCTGCTCAGCAAAAAAGAAGGCGGACTGATCAGCACAAAGACAAAGGAGCTGTTCCTGACAAAAGACAAATTCAATAACGGCCTCGGCTGGATGATGGATCCGGTAAACTCCTTCATGAAAAATGCACCGGAAGGCAGTTTTGGCCATACCGGGTTTACCGGTACCAGTATCGCGGTGGTGCCATCCATGGAACTTAGCGTGATCCTGCTGGTCAACCGGCAGCAACGCGGACTCTTGCCGTCCATCGAATACTATAACCTCAATCCGCTGCGGCGCCGTATTTTCGAAACGATCCTGAATGCATTGAAATAATAACCATGGAATACATCGCCCATTTATCCAAAGACAAAAAACTAAAGAAACTGGTGGAAGCAGCGGAACCCCACCAGTTAAAGAAGCGGAAGAATATCTGCAACTATCTCTGTGCATCCATTATGAGTCAGCAACTCAGTACCAAGGTGGCGGATGTGATCTATAAACGGTTCATTGCATTATATGGCGGCAAAGAACCCTTGACTCAGCAGATATTGGATACGCCGTTTGAACAACTCCGGGGTATCGGGCTTAGTAATGCCAAAGTGAATTATGTAAAAAATGTAGCGCAGTTCGAGATCGACAAAGGCATGGATGCTAAAAAACTGGCAAAAATGGGCAATGAAGAAGTCATTGCTTACCTCACCGAAATTAAAGGCGTGGGCCGATGGACTGTGGAGATGCTGCTCATGTTCGCCCTTGGCCGGGAAGATGTGTTCGCTGTGGATGACCTGGGAATTCAGCATGCGATGATCAGGTTGTACAAACTGGATAACAGCGATAAAAAGCAACTCCGGGAGAAAATGCTGAAACTGTCTGTCAAATGGAGTCCCTACCGCACTTATGCCTGTGTGCATCTGTGGCGGTGGAAGGATAATGCGCCGGTGGTGAAAAAAGCAAAAGAGAAGATAAAGTAGTCTTACTTTGGCAAGCCTGCCTGCCGGACAGGCGTGTGGAAGCAGGAGCAATTAAAATTTCCTTACCTTAATTGCATGAAACCCATACTTTCTATTTCCACGATTGCCATTTTATTCCTTTTCAGTTCCTTTCAGCCCGAAAAAGCAAAATGGGTGGAACTCTTCGACGGACAATCCTTTGATGGATGGAAAGTGGGTGCTAATGCGCCTTCCTTTACGATAGAAAACGGGATGATCGTAGTGAACGGGAATGTGGCCCACCTCTTTTATGATGGACCGGTAGCTAACCACCAGTTCAGGAACTTTGAACTGAAAGTGGATGTCATGACCCGCCCCGGTTCCAACTCCGGCATTTATTTTCATACACAATACCAGGAAAGCGGCTGGCCGAAAAAAGGCTATGAAGTACAGGTGAACAATTCACAATCCGACTGGCGACGTACCGCCAGTCTCTATGCTATCCAGGATGTGAAAGAAACCTATGTAAAGGATGATGAATGGTTCACGATCCATGTAGTGGTAAAAGATAAACACATTACCACGGCCATCAACAAACAGAAGGTGGTGGACTATACCGAACCGGATAATGTGGAACGGCCGGAAGGCATGAAGGAAAGAGTGCTCTCCTCCGGCACCTTTGCCTTACAGGGACATGATCCGAAGAGTAAAGTATTTTATAAGAATATACGGGTGAAAGTGTTGGGGGAGTAGGGAATAGATAATAGATAATAGAAAGTGGGTGGTTATCTTATAGCCTTAACATCCTGCCTGTACATGAGTTTCTTTAGTACAGGCCTGACAGCCGATAACCGACAACTTTATTTCATCCCCACATTCAGGAATATCACGCCCTCTACCGAATAGCCGGTCTTGGTGAGTTCGTTTTTCAAACCCGCAGATGCTTTAACGCCAAGGCCGCACTTGGTATCCCAGACCAGTTCAAGTTTTTCCGAGAGTGCAATGGGACTATCTTTAAAAAATTTTTCTGTATCTACCCCAACCCCGGCTGTAAATTCTGCACTGCCATCCTGGTGAAACTCAGCAGAGCCAACTACTAAACCGCCAAGTGGTGCAATGCGTGGAGGGATCGCCAGTCCGAATTCAGTACTGATATTTACGGCGAGTTCCTGCTGGGATTGTACTTTACCATCCGGTCCTTTACTATACGTGTTTGAACCTTCAATACTGATCCCTTCCTTGGGAGAATACGAAACTTTTGTTTTAATGAACTCACGGGCTCCGCACTTGGGTGCTTCTTCGGGCTCGTCATAGTCGCAATCCGGGGTGATATTATCTTCACTCCGGTAAAAGAATGCCTGGTAATGGACTTTACGGATCAGTTTATCACCCAATTCGAGGTAGTCGTCAACGGATACATAGGGCTCCCCGTTTTCATCGATCAGCATTTTCATATGAAAGGGGCCCTTCATGGCGGCACCGGCAGCATCGGGCATCAACGGCGACCAGGTCTTTATTTTCTGCCATTTACCCTGATTCAGCAGATCGAGATCGCCGGAAGGCAATCCCCTGAGCTCAATATTCCCTTCTTCATCGATCGTACCGGTAAAGCTCCATTCCCGGATCTGGAATCCGTCTTTCAGATTGGTGGTGAATCCTCCATGAGCTGCTGCCAGCGGGGCAGGGGCCATCCCCAAAACCGGTGCGGCAGCAGAACCCTGGTAGACATACATCACCTGTCCGCCTCCACTGATAAAACCGGAACGGCTGATATCCATCGAGAAATTTTTGGTGCAGGCCAATGTTTGCAGATTGAGTGTGGTACTGGTCATTCCTTCACCAAATTTGGTGCTGGCTTCCTGGGGCGTTTCACCGGAACGTGCACTGATCACTTCTGCTTCATAATGACCTTCCCAGCGGGCTATTTTTTCTTCTTTCGTTTTTGGTTGGGTCGTTGATTTCTTTGGGTCTTTGGATGTCTTCGGATTTTTTTTTGCGGATTTCCGCGGAGTGGCATTATTGGCAGGATTTGCGGGCGTTTCCTCACCGGTATACCCCAGACTGGCGGCTTCTGTAAAACTCTTTTTCGCTTTTTCCGGGTTCCCTTTTTTCTTTTCGATCAATGCTTCCACATAACAAAACAGTCCGTTATCCGGTGCCAGCCGGCGGGCTACTCTGATCATACT
>CALRQQ020000293.1:0-5116 GCA_943370345.1 Chitinophaga pinensis | reverse complement strand
GAATGGCCGGCGATCAAAAAATCACTTCCGTTCTTTTCATTGGCTGCAATCACGGGCATTTCCATTTTCAATACCTTCATATACATCGGTGCCCAATATACGACAGCGATCAACCTTGCACTGATCGGCACCACGTCCTCCCCGATCCTGTCGGTGCTCTTTGCCGCCATTATCCTGAAAGAGAAAATATCGTTGTTACGGGCCATAGGCATGTTGGTCTGTATCTCGGGGATTCTCGTGCTGTTATCCAAAGGAGATATAGATAACCTGCTGCACTTTCAATTTACACAGGGCGATGCCTGGGTACTGGGCGCAGGCCTGGCTTTTGCCATCTATAATACAATGGTCAGGCGTAAACCGCCGGCTGTTTCACCGATGAGTTTCCTGTTCGTTGTATTTTGTCTCGGGACCTTGTTCCTGGTTCCTTTTTTTATTCGTGAAACCACATATACACCCGCAGTACAATGGACGCCTTCTACCCTGTTTATCATCCTTTATTTGGGTGTGGGGGCGTCGGCACTTTGTTTTTGGATCTGGAATATGGCGATCCGTAACCTGGGGGCCGGCAGGGCGGCATTGTTTGGTAACCTGATCCCGCTCTTCAGCACCCTCGAAGCTATTCTCCTGCTGGGGGAAGAAGTCAATTGGGTACACGGCCTCAGTTTTGGCCTTGTCATTACCGGACTCCTCCTGGCCAATCTCCGCAAATAAGGGTTTTAGATAATCTTAACAGTTAATTGAGCCCCGTTTATGCAAGTTGCACAGGGTTTGCATCGTTAATAACAACTGTGTATAAAGAACCCGCAGTGGCATTCACCATCAATAGCTAAATTTGTATGAATAACGCTTTTACCATGTCCATTTCCTTAGATGCGCAGCACCGATCCAGGGCGATCATGATTACAGCAGCTTTTGCGGTACTCTTTGTCATCCTGATGTTCTTCCTGAAATGGAAGCTGCCGGTATTTGAAACACCGGTGGAATATGCGGGTATTGAAGTGGAACTGAATCTGCCTCCAGATCCTCCGCTGCCTCCGGCCGAAGAAGGTGGTGGTGGCGGTGGTAATCCTGTTCAGGCTTCCGGTGATCCCGGTGTGGCCAATGCCGCCCCGATGCCTCCCGGTACCAATGAGCCCTCCCAGGATGTAAAGGAAGTGGATGATCACAGCAACAGTCCGGCGATCACCAAACCAGTGGCGGTGATCAAAAAAGACGCGCCAAAGATCACCAATACCTCTGTAACGAAGAAAGAAGTAAAAGTGGTGGAGAATCCCGCTCCTCCCCGTCCGAAAGCGGTATTGGGTAAGACCACTACCGGTACCGGCAAAGGTGGCGGTGCGGCAGAAGATTATGACCGCAGTGGTGGCAAAGGAACTGGTGTTGGTGTGGGCAATGGTTCAGGAATCGGAGGAGGAAATGGGACTGGTGTGGGTGGAGGAAATGGATCCGGTACCGGAACAGGAACAGGCCCCCGTGTAACGCGTGGTGACCGTAAGATAGTACGGAGTTATTCTTTTGAAGGAGACCTCGATAAGGCAACGATCTATGCTAATGTGAATGTATCACCTGATGGTACAGGTACTTTTGAAAGTATAGCCAAAGGATCTACCCAAAGTAGCGGGGCTTATAAAGAAGCGATCATACGTTATCTTCGGAATATTAAATTTGACAAAGCTGATCATGAGTCCAAGGTCACCGTTCAATTTAATTTCAGGGTTAATTAAATATAAATGATTCCTGTAAGGCCATCCGTTTGTACGGATGGCTTTTTTTATGGAGCAACCCCTACTTTTGTACGGATGGATTACGAACAGACACTCGACTATCTCTACACCCGGCTCCCGATGTTCAGTCGTATCGGTGCCGCTGCCTATAAAAAAGACCTGCACAATACGATCGCCCTTTGTGAGGCGATCGGTAATCCTCAGCAACAACTCCGTGCCGTACATATTGCCGGCACCAATGGGAAAGGTTCGGTGAGCCATATGCTGGCCGCTATTTTTCAGTCGGCCGGGTATAAGACCGGACTCTATACTTCACCTCACCTGAAAGATTTCCGGGAGCGGATCAGGATCAACGGGGAAATGATCACCAAAGATGCCGTGGTGGCATTTACAAGTAGGATTCAACCACAGATCGATCTGCTGGATCCCAGTTTCTTTGAGGTAACAGTGGCCATGGCGTTTGATTATTTTGTACAGGAAAAAGTGGATATTGCCATCATCGAAACCGGATTGGGTGGCCGGCTCGACAGTACAAATATCATTACCCCCGACGTTTCCGTCATTACCAATATCGGCTGGGATCACATGAACCTGCTGGGAGATACGCTGGAAAAAATTGCTTCCGAAAAAGCGGGGATCATCAAACCGGGTGTACCCGTGGTGATCGGGGAAACCCTTCCGGAAACGGCTCCTGTTTTTGAAAAGACGGCGAAAGAAAAAAACAGTCCGTATTATCTGGCTACAGCAAACCGGAAAGTGATCAGCCGGGAATGGAGGGATCAGTTGCTGGAGGTAGAATTAGCTGCTGACGGATTAACCGGCACAAAAAAATATACCCTTGATCTGTCCGGTATTTACCAGGTAAAGAACCTGCTCACTGTTGTAGAGACCTGTGACCGATTACAGGAAAAAGGATGGATCCTTCCGGAAGAAAAGATCCTCGCTGCATTGAAAAATTCCAAACAGATTTCAGGTTTGCATGGCCGCTGGGAGATCATTCATACGGATCCCCTGCTGGTACTGGATGTGGCACATAATACAGATGGCATACAACAATTACTCGAACAGATCCGGCTCACCCCGCACGATCAGCTGCATATCGTATTGGGCATGGTGAAAGATAAGGACGTGGAAAAGGTCCTCGCTTTGTTGCCCCAAAACGCTACCTATTATTTCACCCAGGCGGGAATACAACGGGCCATGGAAGCTGCAGAACTCTCCGGATTGGCTGCCAGGCATGCGCTCAACGGGATGAACTGCTCCACGGTCAATACCGCTATATGTGCAGCATCTCTGAAAGCCCGTAAGCAGGACCTGATCGTGGTTTGCGGAAGTATATTCCTGGTAGGTGAAGTAAGCCAGGCTGCGGTAAATGTATGCCGTGAACAGGAAAATGCCGGCCGGTTTGATTTCCTGGCGGATGTCTTTGATTTCTTTTATTAATACTTCAGCTCTCCCATTTTTTCCAACGCATACAGGATACAACTCACGTGCATGGATTGAAGGATCTGGTTAGTACGTAATAACTGCTTCAGTTCGCCGACCGTCATTTCCAGTACTTCTATTTCCTCATTCTCATCCAGGTGCTGCTGGCCTGTTTTTTTTCCACCTCGCGCCAGGAACATGTGCAGGTAGTTGGTGTTGGTCGAAGGATTGGGTGAAATTTTTCCCAGGTGCTCTATGGAACTGAAAGTATAACCCGTTTCCTCAAGCAATTCCCGGCTGATGGCCATTTCCAATGAAGTATCCGTATCATCCACACAACCACCAGGGATCTCAATACAGACTTCGCCCAATGCATGCCGGTATTGCCGGATCATAATGATCTTTCCTTCTTCTGTAACGGGTAATGCTCCTACCCAGGTGGCAAAATCATATACATAATAAGGATCCACGATCTTACCGCCCGGAGTTTCACAACGGTCCTTACGCACTTTGAACCAGCGGTCATTGAAAAGGGTTTCGGAGGAGAGTATTTTCCATTTCATAAATCAGGTGTCGGGTGTCAGATGTCAGGAAACAGCCTGTCTAAGGATCCTGTTACTAAATAAACCAATCAAATCTTGTTTTACGGAATGCCACTTCACGCTTCCAGCTTCTTATCTCTTGTAATTTTGTCGTAAAAAAGCAATTGCTCTTGTCATCCTGAGTAGACGCCAAAGAAATAGTTCAGGGTGTAGCAATCATATCTGCGTCGTATCGAAGGATCGTACTTAATTCTACCATTTCATCCTTTCCCTTAATGTAGTTATATGCGTCACATGATGTTTTCCGTGCCATGCATACATACCGAGCAGGAACCAAAGTCGTACTGTTTTCTTCAAGCCCGGATGATAGGCCGTTTTATTATTCCATTCCTCATCACTGACATATTTCAGGGCCTCATACCAGCGGGCGTGCAGGGCATGGAGTAAAGTGATGGAAATATTCACCGGGAGTTTTTTCACATCATTCAATTCGGCCCAGTGCTGTTCCTCGTAGGTCTTCAGTGTGGGATTATCCTCCGTCAGCGTAAGTTTGAACCGGCAATAGGCATTGATATGACTATCGGCCACATGATGCACCACCTGGTGTACGGTCCAGCCTCCTTCGCGGTAAGGCGTATGTAACTGCGCCTCATCGAGGTTCAGGATGGCATTCTCCAGCAACAGGGGCAGGAATTTCAGATCGGCAAGCCACTCGATCTTCTGTTCGATCGAAAACGGTTTAGGTTCATACTCACCGATCGGATAACGGGGGTCAACGGGCATGGTTCATGGTTTATTTTACGACCTGTATCAGTTCCACTTCAAATACGAGTGTAGCACCACCGGGAATATCACTGCCGGCCCCACGGTCTCCATACGCCAGGTGCGACGGGATCCACAAGCGCCAGTGACTGCCTTCCTTCATCAGGGGCAGGGCGATCTGCCAGCCTTTGATCAATGCCGTGAGCGGGGCTGAAAAAGGCTGGCCTCTCTTGAAGGAATTATCAAACTCTTTCCCATCCAGTAACGATCCTTTATAGTGGGCTTTCACTGTTTCCCGCAATAAGGGTTGGGTACCGGTTCCTTCCCTGATCACTTCATACTGGATCCCTTCGGGCAATTCAACTACGCCCGGCTTGTTCTTGTTTTCGCTCATAAAAGCCAATCCGGTGGCTTTCTGTGCATCTAATTTTCCCTGCATAAAA
Source organism: Chitinophaga pinensis (assembly GCA_943370345.1). Classification (GTDB taxonomy): domain Bacteria; phylum Bacteroidota; class Bacteroidia; order Chitinophagales; family Chitinophagaceae; genus JJ008. Next base: position 220 of record CALRQQ020000293.1, on the reverse strand, counting down.
TCCTTTAATTTGTTTTGAATACTCATTTCGTTTTTATTTATACGACTCCGTCAGCTGAACAGGTTCAACTGTTAATCTTCACGCAGTGAATGTCCGGTCAGACTGATGAATACATCTTCCAGGTTGGCCAGTTTCATTTCCCGTGGGCGTTCAAACCCGGAGGCCAGCAGTTTATCGATCAGCTGGTCCGGCGTATCAAGCGCAATGATCTTACCGGCAT